>NZ_JBIMEV010000038.1:0-44359 GCF_051262595.1 Salipaludibacillus sp. CF4.18 | reverse complement strand
TCACTTGCTCCGGGCTCATCAACAACTTTTTAAATGAAAGTAATTGCATTATTATGCATTTCAATATCGATAAATTAACTTTTTCAGTGCCCTCCAAAGACCGTCCTGTGGGATTCAGCTATGTATTTTACTGCATGAGTCGCCGCCTTCACTACTTCGAGTTATTTTTTCAAAAAAAGAAAGACAACATAGATAACCTTTCTAAAAAAATGTTTTTTTCTTTTCAAGCCTCATATCAGAAACAATAATAGTTATGTAAACTTGTTGTTGGGAAGAATCCGCGAGACTCCTGTGGAAGAATGATCCAAGCGAGACCCCGCAGAGCGTCAGTTTGCTCGAGGAGGCTCGCGGATCATCCACGGAAAGCGAGCGGTAATTCTTCCAAACAACCTCTCGTACTCATAGAACAACAAAATACATATAAAAGATGCTAAGTCTTTTCAACAAAAGACGGTACGAGTTTTTTAGCTTTCCGGGAGAGAAGCGATTTCCAAATCATTTTCAAATTTTACCAGTGGCCTCGTTTGGAATTCCCATGGAGGCTGAAAGGCTGAAGCATTGTGCTTGGAAAGCGTTCATTTGTTAGAGAATTCGAATTAACATCCATGTTCTAATTTAAATAATAAGCGGGAAAATCCATTTATTAAAAGCATATTTGATTGTCAAATCTAAGACTTGTGATATAATAAACAAAATTGAATAAACCGATTTCCTTCGGGGTAGGGTGAAATTCCCAACCGGCGGTGATGAGGCAATGCCTCTTAGTCCGTGACCCGGTACTATTTTTTTTAGTAACGGTGGATTTGGTGAAACTCCAAAGCCGACAGTAAAGTCTGGATGGGAGAAGGATTATGACGGTTAAAAAAAGGATTTGTCCTAACGATTGGGAGAAATCTGTCTTAAAAAGGGGATTCCTTTTTTAAAATAGATATTCTGCCATTGTGTCTAAAAACAACATAATCCTTTTCTTTACTTTTCATATTCTGTACTTATGTCCTGAAGGATCTTCATCTTTCGGGATTTTTTGTTGTCAAAATTATGAATAGGAAGGGGAGGCTTCACTTGGAAAATCAATATATGAAGCTTGCCATTGACTTAGCAAAGCAAACCGTAGGACAAACATCACCTAATCCAGTTGTAGGTGCTGTTATTGTAAAAAACCACGAAATAATAGGAATGGGTGCTCATTTGAAAGCAGGAGAACCCCACGCAGAGCGTCATGCGTTAGAAATGGCTAAAAGGAATGCAGTTGGTGCTACGATGTATGTAACACTTGAACCTTGCTCACATCATGGCCGCACGCCACCTTGCGCTGATGCTGTTATAGCAAGTGGTATATCAAAAGTCGTCATAGCCTCAATGGACCCCAACCCTAAAGTTGCGGGAAATGGGATTGAAAAACTAAGACAGGCAAAAATAGAAGTAGAAGTTGGTGTTATGAAGGAAGAAGCAGATCAATTGAATCGAGTGTTCTTCCATTATATTCGCACAGGAACACCATACGTAACACTTAAAACTGCTTCAAGTATCGATGGTAAGATTGCGACAACTTCCGGTGAAAGCAAATGGATTACTGGAGAAGCCGCCAGGTTAGACGTTCATGAACTAAGATATGAACATGATGCAATTCTAGTTGGTGTAGAAACAGTATTAAAGGACGACCCTTTACTAACAACGAGGTTGAATGACGGTGGGAAAAGCCCCATTCGTATCGTATTGGATCGTCAGTTGCGTATTCCAGTTCAAGCAAAAATGTTGCATGACAATGAAGCAAAAACATGGATAATGACAACAAACCGAGCTTCTTTGGATAAAATAACACAGATAGAAAATAAAAATGTGAAGGTGTTTGTTCTAAAAGATGAGAGCCTTGCTATTAAAGAACTTTTGCAAGTGATTGGGAAAGAACAAGTGACTTCGCTACTAGTAGAAGGTGGCGGAACAGTAAACGATAGTTTTCTCAGAGCAGGTAAGTTTCAACGGTTAGTTAAGTATCTCGCTCCAGTTATTATAGGCGGAGCTTCAGCCGCCTCTTCTTTCTCCGGTGAAGGTATACAATTATTAAAGGACGCTCCCAGGTTAGCTTTACTGTCTATAGATAAACTCGGTCAAGATTTAAAGCTAATTTACGAAAAAAAGGAGGAATAACGATGTTTACGGGAATCATTGAAGAAAAAGGTCGAGTAGAAAGCATTCGTCAATCTGGAGAATCGATCGTGATGTCGATTGAGGCTTCTAAAATATTAGCTGATGTCAAATTAGGGGATAGTATTTCTGTTAATGGCGTTTGTCTGACGGTTACCTCTTTTCAAGCGACGGCATTTACAGTTGACATCATGCCTGAAACAGTTCGAAGTACAAGTCTGCAGAGTCTGACTTCTCGCTCGGAAGTTAACTTAGAACGAGCAATGCCCGCGAATGGACGTTTTGGAGGACATTTTGTATCCGGGCACGTTGATGGAATAGGAACGATTAGAACAAAAAGACCAGAGCACAACGCTGTTTATTATGAAATAGAAATTTCAGCTGAACTTAGAAAATTTATGATGATGAAAGGCAGTGTCACAGTTGATGGAACTAGCTTAACTATTTTTGGCTTAGATGAGAATGTGTTTACGATTTCGATCATCCCACATACTATTCAAGAGACGATTCTAGGTCAAAAAGGGCCCGGAGATATTGTGAATATCGAATGTGATATGTTAGCTAAATATATAGAAGAACTTCTGTTTCAAAAAAAGTCTTCGGAGAAAAAAACATCCGGGAATTTGACTGAAAGCTTTTTAGAAGAAAATGGGTATTTATAACGAGAGGAGGTACAATGATGAAGATTTTTGATCCTATTGAAGAAGCAATTTATGCATTAGCACAAGGCGAAGTAGTTATTGTATGTGATGATGAGGATAGAGAAAACGAAGGAGATTTTCTTGCTTTAGCAGAGAAGACAACACCTGAGGTTATTAATTTTATGATTACACATGGGAGAGGTCTTGTGTGTGCACCTATTACATCCGAGAGAGCGGAGAAACTGGGTTTAGCATCTATGGTGGACCGAAACTCTGATCCCCATGGTACAGCTTTTACAGTGAGTATTGATCATAAACATACAACAACAGGCATCTCTGCGCCTGAAAGATCGCTGACTGTAAAAAGCCTTATTGATAAGAATACAAAAGCTGCAGATTTTCAACGTCCTGGTCATATCTTTCCTTTAATCGCTAAAGATGGGGGAGTACTTCGCAGAGCAGGTCATACAGAAGCGACGGTTGATTTAGCGAGATTGTGCGGTTCAGAGCCTGCAGGTGTAATTTGTGAAATAATTAAAGAAGATGGTACAATGGCAAGGGTTCCTGACCTGCATAAAATTGCCTTGGAACATAATCTGAAAATGATTACAATTAAAGACTTGATTAAATATCGAAACAGGAAAGATAAATTAGTTCAGCAAGAAGTTGAAATTAATCTTCCTACCGATTTCGGTGATTTCAAAGCTTTTGGTTATTCTAATGTAGTGGATGGAAAAGAACATGTAGCGATTGTAAAAGGGGAGATTGGCGGCGAAAAACCAACACTTGTCCGTGTACATTCTGAATGTTTAACAGGGGATGTTTTTGGTTCTCAACGGTGTGATTGCAAACCTCAGCTACATGCAGCGCTTGCTCAAATTGAAGAAGCAGGTTCAGGAGTTGTCTTATATATGAGGCAAGAGGGCAGAGGAATAGGCCTCCTTAATAAAATGAGAGCTTATAAGCTTCAAGAAGAAGGTTATGACACAGTCCAAGCAAACGAAAAACTTGGATTCGCTCCGGATTTACGCGATTATGGTATTGGTGCTCAAATCTTAAGAGATTTAGGCATTAGAAAAATGAAGTTGTTAACAAACAACCCGAGAAAGATAACTGGATTGAGCGGTTACGATCTTGAAATAGTAGATCGTATTGCATTGCAAATGCCGCAAACGAAAAACAATGAAAATTATTTAAAAACGAAAAAAGAAAAATTAGGTCATTATTTGCATTTATAAATAAATATTAGGAGGATGTATGATGGGAAATGTATATGAAGGAAATTTAATTGGAACAGATTTAAAGGTTGGAATCGTTGTTGGTCGATTCAATGAATTTATTACGGGTAAACTTCTTGGAGGTGCAGTAGACGCATTTAAACGTCACGGAGTGAATGACGAAGATGTCGATATAGCTTGGGTCCCAGGCGCATTTGAAATTCCTCTTATTGCGAAAAAAATGGCTGACTCAGGGAAATATGATGCGATTGTTACACTAGGAACTGTGATTCGCGGCTCGACTCCACACTTTGATTATGTGTGTAGTGAAGTAGCTAAAGGAGTAGGTTCCTTATCACTGTCATCGGGAATCCCTGTAATTTTCGGTGTACTTACAACGGATACGATTGAGCAAGCTATTGAAAGAGCAGGAACAAAAGCTGGTAATAAAGGATGGGAAGCTGCTGCTGGAGCCATTGAAATGGCAAACTTATCAAAAAACTTTACAAGATAACAAGGAATTAGTTGTCTAGGGAGGTTACGTTTTCTAATTAATGTTCATAATATAGAGAACAAAGCGAACGATGAGGGATGAATAAATGCTTGTATCATATAAAAAGGAACATGAAAAAATTGCCATGGGTTTACTCTCTTTTATGCCGGGAGAAAAAAGTATCAAAAAGATTCAAAAAGTTATTGATAAGTATACAAAATCAGAAACTTTGAAGCTTTATTTATGGCGGACGGAAGCGAATCAATTTGTCGGAGTTATTGGTGTAGAAGAAGATAACGAGGACGTCTATTTACGAGATTTAACGGTTGATCCCTCACACAGAAACGAAGGATTAGCATTAACGATGGTTCAGGCAATGGAAGACAAGTATTCTGTTTATTTAATAGGCTTAAAGCATACAGATCATTTTTTAAAACATTGTCGAAAAAAAGTGTAAATTTGATTGGCAAGGGCTCAGCTCTGAGCAACCTATAAGGACAAATATGTTCCTAATGGGTTTTTAAAAGATACGGAGGTTTCATTTTTTTCATATTATAGGGAGGTCTCAAAAGGTCTTTATTACCTTTTGAGACCTCCTCTTTTCTGTTGTTTATATAAAAGAGACTGATGTCTTGCTTCAATAACTTCACTACGGTCACGACGTTTATGACGATAAGTTAGATCAGGATTACTGGCGTCATTTTTATATAACCATACCCAACCTTTTTCTTTTGACAGGATTTCACACTTTTTAATAAGCATGTCATCAGTTAATGGTAAATTAAAGGGTTCATACTCTCCCTCATTTAATATCGTTTTAATCCGAGATTTCACTTGTTGTTCCAGATCTCCACCGTGAATACTTAATTCATCTAATAGAGCTGGCTGGTTTCGCAAGTATGACAGTGTTTTTCGGTAAAGCCTTAAGCTACCTGTGAAATTTTTCTGTCTCTCATGATAAACAGCTACTGCAAGTTGAATTAATAATAACCATTTTAAATCACGATCATTTTCTAACCAAAATTCTTCCATGATTTCATGACATTCAAAATAATCTCTGGAACTTTGGAAATGCAGTAAGTATTCAATATATTCATTCGCATATTTTTTCATTGCTTCCTCCAAAAGGTATGTTTATATCTCTTATAATAAACGATTGTTTCGAGGAAAGAAAGAGCAGGCAATTTTAGCGGAAAATAGGTCCAGTTTTTCGGAATATGGTATAATTTAAGCAGATCTTACTAAGAACGGGGAAATAAACAAATGATTCAATACAGCGTAAAGCTACACGCCTTTGAGGGGCCTTTAGACTTACTTTTACACCTTATTCAAAAGAATGACCTAGACCTTTATGATATACCAGTAAAAGAAATTACTGAGCAATATATGACTTATATTCATGCTATGCAAACCCTTCACCTCGATGTAGCCAGTGAATACTTAGTAATGGCGTCCACCCTGTTGCATATGAAGAGCAAACTTCTTCTTCCTGTCGAAGAAGAGGTATGGGATGAAGATTTGGTGATGGAAGAGGAAGATACGCGAGATGACTTAATGCAGCGTCTTATAGAATATAAAAAATACAAAGAAGCAGCTGGTGAACTAAGAACGCGAGAGACAGAAAGAAGTGATTTATTCTCTAAACCAATGACGGACTTGACGCCTTTACTTGAGGATAAAGAAGAAGGTCAAAGCACTCCTGTTAATGCCTCTATTTATGATATGCTTCAAGCCTTTCAAAAAATGAAGAAAAGAAATAAAAAAATTAAACCTACCATTTCAACTATAAATCGACAAGAGGTTCCTATTGATGAACGTATGTCACAAATTGTGGAAGCTCTCTATTTGAAGAAAGGCAGAAGCCGTTTCTCAGATTTATTTAAAGAGGATGATCAACCTCACCTTGTGGTGACATTTTTAGCTTTACTGGAATTGATGAAGGCGAACGCTATTCGATGCGAACAAGAAAGAAATTTTGAAGATATTATGGTTTACGCACAAGGAGGTCCATCCATTGAAGAGTCATGAAATTAAAGCTGTGATAGAAGGACTTTTATTTGTATCCGGCGAAGAGGGTATTGATGAAAAGCAACTAATGGAGGTCCTTGAATTAGATAGAAAAACATTAAAATTTTACCTTGCTGAAATGAAAGAGATGTATCAATCAGAGCAAAGGGGAATACAATTAGTTGAATTGGCTGGGGGATATCAGCTAACGACGAAAAAAGAGCATGCAGAGTTTTTTAAACGCCTCGTGCAATCTCCAACTTCAACGACGCTATCCCAAGCGGCACTTGAATCTCTGGCGATTATAGCCTATAAGCAGCCATTGTCGCGGATGGAAATTGAAGATATCCGTGGTGTGAAATCTGAACGCCCGATCCGTACATTAAGTGCCAAGGGTCTTATTAAAGAAGTGGGTAGAGTCGAGGGAACAGGTAGAGCAATTTTATATGGAACAACAAAACAGTTTTTAGAGCAATTTGGCTTACGTACTATTGAAGAATTACCACCTTTAACAGAACAATCAGAAGAAGATGTAGAAGGTGAAGTTGACTTATTTTTCGAGAAGTTTCAGGAACAATTGGCCTCACAAGAGCTAAAATAGAAGTAATCAGATAGAGGGGAGTTCAGAAATGGGAAATGATCTAGTCAGGCAGCAGCTTCAGATTACCATGGGGAATATGAAAGATGTATCCGGAGAAATTAGATCTTTCTTAAATGAGATCCGATTAGACGATTTAGTTAAATCAACTACCAATACTTCAACTGAGGACTTCGAATTAATTCTTGACCAATTTAGGCGTCTTCTTGTTTTTTTTGAAGAAGGCAGAGAATCGGGTAATATTATTTTGCGTAGCGAAAATTTCAGAAAAGCAGCAGCTGAAAAAACGTTGTACTGGATTTTTCATCAATGCATTGAAGAATTTTTTCAGCCGCATTATGATGTTTGGTATGAGGATAGTCGGGCTGCCTACACAGGAAAAAATGCGATTCGTTTTCGTAACGAGGTCCCTAGGATAGTAAAAGAAGTTGTACAAACTATTGAAGGACCTATCCAGACAGTGAGAGAAGAATTAGAGTATTACGAAACAGACTACCGAACGAAAGTGAATCAAAGAGAGAATTAATATATTAAAGGTATATCAATGGGTTTGCTAACCTATTAGATATACCTTTATTTTTTAAGAGATAAGAATTTATAAAATTGGTAGCTCCCTTCACACCGCACGTATCAAGGGAAATCCATCATCCTTTCGAGTATAGCACCTACACTCAGTATATAGGTGCTACTCGGGGCGATGGAAGCTGACGCTGTATTTAATAAAAGACGCTCAGCGTTTTTCTTATATTAAAGAACTAATATCTAAATATTTTATAAATGGCGCATGATCGAGGTGAACATAGAGAGGCTCTCCCTCTGACCACTCAGCAATTAATACATGATTGATCTCAATCCCTTGCTCACTGAAGAGATTTTGTAAAGACTCCTTTAGTAAAGGGGTTTGCTGAAGATTCTCATCAATCCATCCTCCATCGGAAACAATGGTTATAGGTAGCATCACATCATTTGGAGCTATATTAATATCACTTTTGCTTACCGATTGATACGTACTCTTTTTTAAAACGTTAATTGTACCGTTAGCTTCGAGAATAGCATATTCGACTTCTTGGATGGAGAAAACGCTTTTGTCACGTAATAAATGCTGTAATTGATCCAAATCGAGTTTTGTTGTCTGAAGTTTGGCCCGATCAATGACACCGCGTCTAATCACAATCGTAGGTTTACCCTCCAGCAATCCTCTGGAATTTTTATATTTTTGAGTGATCGTTTCCACCAACATAATTAAAGCTCCCCAAACAAAAACCGCATATAGAACATAATGCAAACCAATATCCTTATCATAAATTGCATTACCAACTAATTCACCAAGTATTAATGCAGATATAAAATCAAAAGGTGTAAGCTGAGCAATCTGAGTTTTCCCTAAGACTTTCGTCAATACGAGTAGAGCAAGGAACCCTACTAGGAGCTCTATTGTTAATGCAAAAAAATTAGTGTTCAATGGGAAACCCTCCTATGTAAATGAACTACATTAGATAGGTTTCTCTATTTGTTAAATTATATTTTAGTTTTGGTGAAAGAGGAGGAACCACTTATCCATTAGGTGGCATAGTTCATGCGACGAGCGCACTAATTGTCCTACTTCAGAGTGCGGGTCATTAGTTGAGCCTGTAAAAACAGATTTCAAGTTTCCGTTCTTTGTATACCAAAAGCGAGTCAAATACTGTTGGTAGGTGTTTGAGAAAGAAAGGATAGCATCCATCTGTTGATCATTAAAAACAGTGGAGAGGGTCTCCTGACTATAAAGAAACTGTTTTGGGGCAAGTTCCATCTCTTTTTTATGAATATCGTGAGATTGTTTTTGAATGGCGTTTCGAATTCTTAACCACTGAAGTTCCGTAGTTCTTCGTATTTCTTCCTCAAAATCCATTGTTAATGAAGACTTTGATTTAACTTCAGGCACATAATCAATCTTGTTAAACAATTCCTTTACCTTTTTACTTTGTAAACGCAGCTGATAAAAAATGAATCCTTGCAGAAAAATAACAACTACAAGTAAAACATAGATTCCAATCCAAACCATAAGAAGCCTCTCCTTCGATTATAATTGTTTCCGTAAAAATGTTAATTATTTCTTACATAAAAAGACTTTCCCACTCTGATAATAATAATATGAAAAATAAAAGGAGTGCAAACAGAGTATGAGGATATGTATGATTCTTCTTTCGGTATTCTGTCTGATAGGTGTAGTGGGATGTCAGGCTGAAGATGATCCGGTAAAAGCACAGAGGTACGGTGTGGCAGGTTCAGGCGTGGAGATTCCTCAGCACTTAGCCAAGGAAGCGGAAAGAACAGTATTAGACATGGAGGAAGTGGATGATGCAACTTCAGTCGCCCTGGATAAAGATGTATATGTTGCTTTAACAGTAAATGGATTCGATCGTTTCTTTTTAAAAGACATACGTAAAGAAGCAAAAGAAAAACTTGAAAAATCGATTCCGAATGGGGAATTTGAGGTATCAACAGACCAAAAAATAGAGATGGAATTAACAGAGATTGAGCAGGCTTTGGAAAATAATAAATTAACTAAAAAAGAGTTAGAGCAGAAAATTAAAAAAGTAAAAGAAGATTTGAAAGGCTAGGTGGTTTACAGTTATGGAAAAATCTAAGAAACCAACGCCCTCACAAAAAGCATATCAAAAAATAGCAAGTAAGCATGAAACAAAGCGTCCGGTGGGAATAAATTGTCTAAAAGCTTTTATTATTGGTGGTTTAGTTTGTACACTTGGTCAACTTATTTCAAACGGGTATATTTATTTTTTCGATTTCACGGATAAAACTGCTGGGGATCCAACGGTAGCGACACTGATCTTTCTAGCGTGTCTGTTTACTGGCCTAGGGATATATGATAAATTCGGACAGTTTGCCGGAGCGGGATCGGCCGTACCGGTAACAGGGTTTGCTAACGCGATGTCATCTGCGGCTATTGAACACCGAACAGAGGGATTTGTACTTGGAGTTGCAGCAAATATGTTTAAACTTGCTGGTTCAGTCATAGTATTTGGTGTCTTTTCTGCGTTTATCATAGCGATTATTAAAACCTTATTATTTTGAGAGGAGGGTTACAAATGCTTGAAGGAAAAAGAACGTGGACATTTGAGTCTAATCCAGTAATTATTGGTACTGGTGTTATCGGTGGTCCTTTCGAAAAGAAAGGAGAGTTAGTCAATCATTTTGACGCTTTCTATGATGATTTAATGTGTGGGGAAAACAGCTTTGAACAAGCACAAAAAGTATTACTTGAAGATGCATGTAAGGAAGCGATAAAAAAAGCAAATGTAACAAAGGAAGATATTCAGTTTATGTTCGCTGGAGATTTACTTAATCAAATTACTTCAACAAGTTTTGCAAGTCGATCCTTAGCTATTCCTTTCTTTGGTCTGTTCGGTGCATGTGCAACCTCAATGGAGGCATTAGCACTTTCTGCTTTCATTATAAATGCTAAAGGTGCGGATTATATTTTAGCTGCTTCGTCAAGCCATAATGCTGCAGTGGAAAAAACTTTTAGATATCCTACAGAGTATGGTGCGCAAAAACCACCAACATCACAGTGGACCGTAACTGCAGCAGGTGCAGGTGTAGTTTGTTCTTCTGGGGTGGGTCCAATTGTTACTTCAGCAACCATCGGTCATGTCGTTGATGAAGGTCTAAAAGACCCATTTAATATGGGCGGGGCAATGGCACCTGCTGCGGTGGATACGATTAAAGCTCATTTAGAGGATTTAAAATTAGAACCTGACTATTATGACCTAATATTAACGGGTGATTTAGGGAAAATTGGAAGAGCAATTTCTCTCGAGTTATTTGAAAATGAAAATATTGCAATTAAAGAGGAGCTCTTTCAAGATGCTGGATTAATGCTTTATAAAAAAGAGCAACCAGTTCAATCCGGAGCAAGTGGCGCTGGATGTTCGGCTGCCGTAACGTTCGGAAACATCGTGAACCGAATAAATAGTGGGGAATTAAATCGAGTTCTTGTAGTGGCTACAGGTGCGTTACTGTCACCAATAACATACCAGCAACACGAATCAATTCCTTGTATTGCCCATGCGGTATCATTAGAAAAACAGAAAGGAGGAAACTAAATGATTTTTCTAAATGCATTTATTGTAGGTGGATTAATTTGTGTCATCGGACAACTTCTCTTAGATGTTGGAAAACTTACCCCGGGTCACACATTAAGTGCACTGGTTGTTTCAGGAGCGATACTGGATGGATTAGGTTTATACGAGCCACTGATTGATTTTGCAGGTGCAGGTGCAACAGTACCCATAACGAGTTTTGGGAATTCACTTGTACATGGTGCCTTGCAGGAAGCCGAAGCAAGTGGAATGATTGGTATTATAACTGGGATATTTCAAGTAACCAGTGCAGGTATATCATCCGCAATTATATTCAGCTTCCTAGCAGCATTAATTTTTAAATCTAAAGGATGACAAAATAACGAAGGAAGGACCGATCATATTATTTATGAAGGTCCCTTCATCCTCATCATTTCCTCTTATTTTATTTTCCTCATTAAAAATAGTCACCACTAACAATAAACACTTTTTTATTATCTGATTTTAAAGACATACTTCCGATCGTCATGCATAAAATTGGCTAATAGGACATGCAATAGAATTACCTGTTAGATCGGAGGAAAAATAATGAAAGTTACCCGAATGGTTATCGTATTACTTACTCTTTTTTCGGTTCTATTTTTCGAGAGTCGCTCTATCTATGCAGAATACAATCAGAATGTATCGGCAAAAGGAGCAATCTTAATAGAACAGGAGAGTGGTAGAATTTTATATGAGAAGGATGCTCGTTCTCCGATGAGAATTGCAAGTATTACGAAAATAATGACAGCAATTCTGGCAATTGAGTCTGGGAATCTAGATAAAAAAGTAACTGTGTCTTCGCGGGCGTTCAGTACAGAGGGTTCTTCGATATATTTAACAGAAGGTGAGGAAATTCCCCTCAGAGATCTCATTTATGGATTAATGCTTCGATCAGGAAATGATGCAGCAGTTGCTATAGCAGAACATGTAGGTGGAAGCTTAGAAGGATTCGTTTATATGATGAATGAAAAAGCAAGTGAGATCGGTATGGAACAAACGATATTCGCAAATCCCCATGGTCTAGATGACCACGAAGAACACTATTCTTCCGCATTAGACATGGCCTTATTAACTCAATATGCCATGGAAAATGAAACATACAAAGAAGTGACATCCACAAAAAGTTATCGCTCTGATTCAGATAAAGACCATATTCGCGTGTTTAACAACAAAAACCGTCTACTAACTCAGCTGTATCCCTATGCAATAGGAGGTAAAACGGGATATACAAAACGAGCCAACAGGACACTCGTTTCCTCGGCAGAGAAAGATGGATTGGAACTCATTGCAGTGACGATCGATGCCCCAAGTGATTGGCATGACCATATGAATTTATTTGATTGGGGGTTTGCAAACTTTCAAATAAAGACACTGGTTAAAAAGGGAATGGTAAAGGACATAGACGATCCGTACTTTAAAAATCATCTTGAAGCTGAATTTTCGTTTGAATTTCCTTTGGAAGAAGATGAACACAATCAAATAAAAACAAAGCTGATGCTATTATCCCCGTCAAATTCAGCTGAATGGGAAGAGAGTGGACATCCATATCCAATAGGAACGGTTCAAATAGACTTGTCTGGAGAAACAATTGGAATTGTTCCACTAGCATATAAAAATGAAGAGAAGGTTTCTACATTTTATGAGAAATGGATACAGAGATGGATTCCGATGAATGGAGTTTTTACAGGTGGTTAACATTATTTGGGTGAGTCTATTCCTGATAGGATTTGTATTTGCTGCCATACAAGGAAATATGGACTTAGTTAATGAGGCAATATTTTCAGGAGCAAAAGAAGCCGTTGCCATTTGTATAGGCTTAATCAGTGTGTTAACTTTTTGGCTTGGGATGATGAGAATTGCGGAAAAGGCGGGCATTATCAATGGGGTAAGTAAAATAATGTCTCCATTCGTTAAAATACTTTTTCCAGACATACCAAAGGGACACCCAGCATTGGGATATATTATATCAAACATGAGTGCAAATTTATTTGGTCTAGGTAACGCAGCGACTCCGATGGGCATTAAAGCGATGAAAGAACTGAAAGTGTTAAATGGAAATAAAGAAGAAGCAAGCAGATCTATGATTACATTACTTGCTATAAATACAGCTAGTATCACCCTGATACCTACGACTGTTATTGCATTAAGAATAGAATATAACTCCGTAGGACCAACCGAAATTGTGTTTACTACTATTTTGGCTACGACGTGCTCGACGATAGGAGCGATAATCATAGATCGCTATTTTCACTTTCGTCGATTGAAAAAGGGAGGTTAAAACGTTATGAACTGGATAACAAACTTCTCCATTTGGATTATTCCTTCGATAATTTTACTTATCCTTCTTACTGCAACGTGGAAAAAAGTAGCTACGTATGAAATGTTTGTGGAAGGAGCAAAAGAAGGCGTAGAAATGTCATTTGGAATTATACCTTACTTGGTTGGTATGCTTGTTTCTATTAAAGTATTTCGAGAATCAGGAGCTATGGATTTTATTATTGAAACGCTATCACCGGTGTTATCCATGTTTTATATTCCTGCTGAGATCCTACCTTTAGCATTAATTCGTCCACTTTCCGGAAATGGAGCGCTCGGGATGACGAGTGACCTTATAGCTACTTATGGTCCTGATTCATTTATTGGCCGCTTAGCTTCAACAATGCAAGGAAGTACGGACACAACATTTTATGTACTCACTGTTTATTTTGGGGCAGTTGGAATTAAAAAAATGGGAGATGCATTAAAAGTAGGCTTAGCTGCCGATGTAATTGGCATTATTGCTTCTATAATTATTGTTCGACTTGTGTTTTTGTGAAGGAAGAATCTTTTTCAGAAAACCTATCTATAAAGATTGTCTAAATTTATTCTTAATAAGGTAAGAATTTATAAGTTGACAGCTATGCCGTTTTTCTTAGAGGAAAATATGCTTGTGTTCATCATAGTATGTGATATGATAATGATCAGTAATCAGTGCAGTAGCAGGACATAGTTTCTAATAAGTTGAAAAGAATTTAGAGATATATTACGATATTTTCCCTAAAGGGTTTGCCTTTAGGGGTTATTTATTGTATCGGCACTAAAAAAAAGATAAAATTAACGTTTGAGACACAAACTAACTACTAGAATAAAAATATCGATTAGAAATATACGAGGTGAAAGTAATGGAGCGATTACAAAAAGTTATAGCGCAAGCTGGTATTACATCAAGACGTAAGGCAGAACAATTAATTACTGAAGGAAAAGTATCGGTAAATGGAAAGAAGGTTACAGAGCTTGGTACGAAAGTGGATGCACAACAAGATGAAGTAGTAGTGAATGGAGTACCTATTAATAAAGAAGAGCCTGTCTATTTCTTGTTATATAAACCCTCTGGAGTTATTTCCAGTGTTACTGATGAATTTGACCGAAAAGTAGTTACTTCTTATATTCCAACGGAAAAAAGAATCTTTCCAATTGGGAGATTAGATTATGATACTTCTGGACTGCTGCTATTAACAAATGATGGAGAGTTTGCAAACTTGCTCATGCACCCTAAGTACAAAATCAAAAAAACGTACATAGCCAAGGTAGAAGGTGCACCTTTAAGGGAAGATTTAAAAAGGCTTGAGCGTGGAATTAATCTAGAGGATGGCAAAACTTCACCGGCGCAAGTCAAAGTGAAAAAAACAGATAACAATAAAAATACGTCGATTCTTGAAATAACAATTCACGAAGGTAAAAATAGACAAGTTAGACGCATGCTAGAAGCCATTGGTCACCAAGTTATTAAACTAAAGAGAGAGAATTACGGATTTCTTCATCTTCGTGGTTTAAATGCGGGAGAACACAGAGAATTAAAACCGCACGAAGTAAAACAACTTAGAGATTTAGCCGTCACATAAAGTTCACAACTAATGGATGCAACTGCTGTAAACACTAAACGGCTAGTGTTAATATTAGAGTGAAGATTAATTGACGTAATGGGGGTTCATCATGAAAAAACGAAGACTGCTAATACGGTCAATCATTTTAGGTGTAATGATGGTGGCTATAGGATTTACCTTTTACAATCATTTCTCTGCGGATCGTGGTCTTGTAAGCGAAGGTGACATAGCTCCGAATTTCGTATTAGAAGATATGGACGGTAATCGGCTGGAGTTAGCTGAGCTTCAAGGAAAAGGTGTCTATGTTAATTTTTGGGCAACATACTGTGTTTACTGCCGGGAAAAAATGCAATATTTGGAAGAGTACCATGAAGACTACAATGAAAAAGGTGTAGAAATTGTTTCTATTAATGTCGATGAAACGACACTACAAGTAGATCGTCATAAACAAAGACAAGGTCTTTCTTATCCATTATATATTGATCGTAACATGCTAGTGAGTAATGCATATGGTGTTCACAGCCTACCTGCTACATTCCTTATTAACGAAGAAGGGCAAGTAATAGATGCTGAAGTGGGAGCCAAAACAGAAGAGCAAGTAATTGCATCATTGGATGAATTAATACCGAGCAATTAGTGGGGGTTCATTATGGAGAAGGTCAAATGTGAGTGTGGCCATGTTAATCCTTATGGGACGTATTTATGTGAGTCCTGTGGGAAGCCGCTGAAAGAGGAAAAGGGAAAAATCGCTAACATGCGATACGAAGGTGTAGCGAGACGTTCTCAAACATATAAAAAATCAATGATAGATAGAGTATGGAATTTCTTTTCTTCCGTTAAGGTTGGAATATGGATAATTTTTGCTTTATTAATTACTTCTTCTTTAGGAACTGTTTTTCCTCAAGAGATGTATATTCCACCAGGCGAAAATCCAGCGATTTACTATGAACAAGAGTATGGTACATTAGGGTTGTTATACTACCAATTAGGTTTTCATAATCTATATAGTTCATGGTGGTATATGCTTCTAATTGCATCATTGGGTATTTCACTGGTCATCGCCAGTTTAGATAGGGTAGTCCCTTTATATCGCGCACTTAGTACTCAAAGAGTAACTCGTCACGAAGGGTTTCTCAAACGGCAACGAGTTTTTGGAGAAGCGGAAGGATTGGATGATCCTGAGGCTGAAATGAAGAAAGCAGAGAAAGTATTACGAGATAAAAAATATAAGATTAGAAAAGAAAATGGAAACTTACTAGCTGAGAAAGGGAGATTTGCTAGATGGGGCCCATATGTCAATCATGTAGGCTTAATTATCTTTCTAATCGGTGGAATGCTTCGGTTTTTCCCTGAAATGTACACAGATGAGCATGTATGGGTTCGGGAAGGGGAACAAGAAGTAATAAGTGGAACTGGTGGAAATTACTTTGTGCGTAATAATGAATTTGCGATCGATTTATATGATGAAGAAAACGAAATGTTTGAGGCGGCTTTGGAAAGAGCAGGAGGATCAGTCGTTGAATCCTTTCGAACTTCTGCGACATTACTTAAAAGGTCATCTAATGGCACAGTGGGCAGTGAAACAGAATTAGAAGAGGTCAAAGACCACGAGATTATTGTTAATGATCCTTTAACTTTTGAAGGTTTTTCATTATATCAAGTTGATTATAAACTTAATGAACTCTCTACCTTCTCGTTTACATTGGAAAGCGAGACAGTAGACGAAGACTTTTCAGACTTCATTTTTGAAGTGGACCTTAATGATCCACAAAAACTTTATGAATTTGAAAATGGTTATGAAATTGAAATTTTAGAGTATTTTCCTAATTTTCTTATTGATGACAATCGTGAGCCAACAACGATAAACCGAATTCCGGATAATCCTAGAATAATCTTTGAGGTATTTCCTCCTGATGTAGACCGAGAGGATGAAAATGCTGAGGGAGAAATCAGTCTTATTGGAATTCAGGTAAATGAATCCTTAAACGGTGACCATGACCACACAATTCGTTTGGCTGGGGTAGAAATGGTTGATGTTACTGGTCTGACAATTAGAAAGGATCGAACATTACCGGTTATTTCAGTTGGAGCGATCATATTTATGATTGGATTAATACAAGGATCTTATTGGCACCATCGTCGTATTTGGATTCAGAATCGTGAAGGAACACTTTTATTAGCTGGTCATGCTAATAAAAATTGGCATGCTTTGAAAAAAGACTTCAGTCTCATTTCAGCCAACACTCAAATCCCTTCACCAGTTGATCAATTAGACGAAGCAGCGAAAGAGAAGGAAAATGAAGGAGTGAATCAAAACAATGTTTGAAATGAGCAGTAATTTAATGTATGTTGCTTTTTTTCTCTTTTTAGCATCAACAATTCTTTTCGCAGTTTCCATAACTGGAAAGAAATTTAAAACCCGTGAGGGAGAGGAAAAAAATAAAGCCGGTTTATGGGGGTATATTAGTGCTGTTATTGCCTTAATAGCTGCAGTGAGTTATTTTATCGTCAGATGGATTGCAGTTGGACATGCCCCTGTAAGTAATATGTTTGAATATACAACTGCATTAGGCATAGCAATCTCGTTAGCATTTGTAATTATTTATCCGATGTATAAAAATAATTATCTGGGAATTTTTACGATGCCTATAGTGATGCTGATTATAGCGTATGCTTCCATGTTTCCGACGGAAGCACAGCCACTTATACCTGCACTTCAATCACATTGGTTAACGATTCATGTTATAACCACGGTTATTGGTCAAGGTATTTTAGCAATCGGATTTGTTGGGGGACTAATCTATTTAATTCGGGTTATTGATTTTACAAAAGCAACAAAGAAAGTTCTGGGCGTCGAGTTTATCCTTTTTTCAATCATTGCCGGGATTGGCTATATATTATTAAATGTTGGTTTTAACCTAGCAGATTACGAAGCCACGTTTGAATACACGAACGAACTTGGCGAAGAAGCACAGATAGATTATACGATGCCACCGTTAGTAGGACCAAACGAAGGAGAATTAATTTCCGGCGGGATGAATCCTTTATTTAATGCGCCTGCAATTATAGCAAGTGGGGATTTAAATGTCGTTATTTGGTCATTTCTAGGAGGGCTTGTTTTTTATCTGATTTTGAGGCTTCTGTTCCGAAAGCCGATAGGTGGAATTATTCAACCACTGGTGAAAAATGTTAATCCGCAAGCAGTGGATGAAATTAGTTATCGTGCTATTGCCATTGGTTTCCCCGTATTTACTCTTGGAGGCCTGATTTTTGCGATGATTTGGGCTCAAATTGCTTGGACCCGTTTTTGGGGTTGGGATCCAAAAGAAGTTTGGGCACTTGTTACATTCTTATTTTATGCAGCATATCTTCATTTACGTCTATCGAGAGGTTGGCAAGGAGAGAAAAGTGCTTGGCTTTGCGTTTTGGGTTTTATAATTATTTTATTTAATCTGATTTTTGTTAACCTTGTTATCGCGGGGCTTCATTCTTATGCAATGTAGTATGCTGGCACACTTTCTTTTTCGAGAGTGTGCTTTTCTTCTGTGTTCTTTTTCCGTGAATGTGCCTACCTTCTTATAAAAGAGCGTGTTACAATAAATGTAATATTAGTGTGTTGAATAGTCTTTCAATTCTTTATTGAAAAACTTTATAATTAAACTGTAAAGAACGATGCTTTCCGATTTTTATATAATCGTTTTATATAGTCTTAGGAGGATTAGCTAATGGCTGAAGAAGCAAGAATATTAGTAGTGGATGATGAAGAGCGTATTCGAAGATTACTTAAAATGTATTTGGAAAGAGAAGAGTATTTGGTCGATGATGCTGAAAATGGAGAAAAGGCATTAGAGATGGCCTTAGCAGAAGAATATGATTTAATAATACTGGATCTCATGATGCCAGGTATGGATGGTATTGAGGTTTGCGAGGAAATAAGAAAGCACAAAGCTACTCCGATAATTATGCTCACTGCGAAAGGTGAGGAAGCCAATCGCGTCCAGGGTTTTGAAGCAGGCACAGATGATTATATAGTCAAACCATTCAGTCCACGGGAAGTTGTCCTTCGGGTAAAAGCCTTACTCAGAAGAGCATCGTCTACAAAATTCTTACAAACGGAAACAACAACGAAAGATGTCCTAGTGTTTTCATACCTTACGATTGATAATGATGCACATAGAGTAACCGCTGCTGGAAACCATATAAATTTGACGCCGAAAGAATATGAATTATTGCTTTATTTAGCTCTGGCACCTGATAAAGTGTTTTCAAGAGAGCAATTGTTGAAGGATGTATGGAATTATGAGTTTTTCGGAGATTTGCGTACGGTTGATACTCATATAAAGAGATTACGCGAGAAATTAAGTAAGGTTTCCCCTGATGCTGCAAATATGATTTCTACTGTATGGGGAGTAGGGTATAAGTTTGAGGCAGTGAAGGAGTAATGATGTTTTGGCGAAGCGTAGTAGGCAAACTCTGGTTTACAATTTTACTTTTAGTCTCAGTAGTTTTAGTTATCTTAACGATTATGCTGTTACAGTTTTTTGAAGGTTTTTATACAGAACAAGCTGAAAATGAATTGATGAATCATGCTACGCTAATCGTTAACGTTCTTGAAGAAGAGGGCGTAGATGAGACAGCTTTCTCGATGGGATCAATGATATCACAAACATACGAAACCCAGGGCTTAATTATTCTTGATGAAGAAAAATATTGGTATACTTCCGGTGACAGTCAAGGTGAATTGCCCATCTCGGTTTTCTACGAAGAAGAAGCCCTATCAGAGGTTTTAGAATTAGGGAACCGCGTCGTTACTCAAGGCAACTTTTCTTTAGTCAATATGGAAGAGGCAGTTCAAGAAGAAATGATGATAGTGGGATTACCAGTCACTTTTGCAGATGCGGAAGTAGGAGCTGTGTTCCTTTATCAGCCTTTGGATATAGTGAATGAAGCTTTGAATCAAACAAAGAATATTATTTTTCTGTCTGCTGGTGTTGCGATAGTTTTAACGACAGTATTTGCTTTCTTTTTGACGTCGCGAATTACTTCTCCTCTCAGAAAAATGAGAAATGCATCGCTGGAAGTAGCAAAAGGGAATTTCAATACAAAAGTGCCTGTTTTAACTAATGATGAAATAGGACTATTAGGAAATGCTTTTAATCGAATGGCACGCGGTTTAAATACAAATATACATGCTTTAAATCATGAGAAAGAGCAGTTATCGAGAATCTTAAGCTCAATGGCAGATGGTGTTATTACCATTGACCGATATGGGACTGTAATGATTACAAACCCACCTGCTGATGAATTTCTAAAAGCTTGGGTTTATGAGCAAGGAGTCAAAACTGAGACAGCAAGTCAACTTCCTAAAAAACTACAACGTCTGTTTGGACAGGTCGTTCAAGAAGAGTGCGAGCAAATGGGAGAAGTAGATGTCCAAGGTAGAAGCTGGGATATTATCATGACTCCATTATATGATCAAGAAAAAGTCCGCGGAGCCGTTGCCGTACTAAGAGATATGACGGAAGATAGACTACATGATAAATTACGCAAGGACTTCGTTGCAAATGTGTCTCATGAGCTCAGGACACCTATTGCTCTGTTGCAAGGCTATAGTGAAGCGATAATTGATGATATTGCAGGAAGTGAGGAAGAAAAGAAAGAACTTGCTCAGATTATATATGAAGAATCAGTACGGATGAAAAGATTAGTCAACGAATTATTAGATCTAGCAAGGATGGAAGCGGGTCATACTCAACTGAATATGGAATCTGTTAACATGGAGGAATTTACTTATCGTATACTTAGGAAATTCAAAGGATTAGCTAGAGAGAATAGTATTCACATGATTGGCGATATCGATAAGATTGATCGACTGCTAAAGGTTGATTCAGATCGAATTGAGCAAGTGTTTACAAATCTTATTGATAATGCTATCCGTCATACTCCGGAAGATGGTCAGGTTACACTGCGACTTGAACCAGTTAACAATGGGATCAGAGTAGATGTTGAGGATACTGGATCTGGAATATCGGAAGAGGACTTGCCATTTGTGTTTGAACGATTTTATAAAGCAGATAAAGCAAGGACAAGAGGAAGAGCAGGAACAGGCTTAGGTCTTGCTATTGTCAAGAATCTTGTAGATGCCCATCGAGGAAAAGTATCGGTTCATAGTAAATTAAATGAAGGAACGACATTTTCAGTGTTTTTACCATATGATATGCAAGAATGAACAAGAAAAATCTTGTTCCACAAGTAACAGAAAAAGGTTAATTCATGATAGTATGAATTAACCTCTAATACAAACATATTTATTATCAAAAGGCTTACGTGCCATTCTATTTATCCTTATTAATCTCCCGAATAACATGCGCTAGCTCCGGAATTATAAGTTCTTTCATTGCGAGCTTCACAGCCCCGGAAGAACCAGGAGTAGAGAAAACAGCTGTTTCTCCTCTTACACCCGCAATTGCTCTACTCAGCATAGCCGCAGAGCCAATGTCTTTTTCAAAACTTAGATATCGAAAAATCTCCCCAAAGCCAGGAAGGTCTTTATCAAGCATACTTGATACAGCTTCATACGTAGTATCACGAAACGTAATGCCTGTACCTCCATTAATTAATAGAGCTTCAATATTTTTATCAAGGTCAGCGTATCTTATTTGCTCCTGGATGCTAGTGTAATCATCTTTTACAATTCTATGAGCAGCTACTTTAAATCCAGCCTCTACCAGCATTTCCTTCATAATAGTGCCACTTTTATCTGTTACACGGGTTCTAGTATCGGATACCGTTAATATCATACATGATACACTTTTGGGAGCTTCTTTCTTATGTTCTTCTACACTCATTTATATCACTCTCCTATCACTATTATCTTACCGTTGTTAATCGTGTAAGACAAATATAATTAATATTAATACAAGATGATTTGTGACTGTTATAATGTGGAGGAATCAGTTTACAAAACTAACATGATTGGATGATGCTAAGAAATGAAAATATACACGAAAAAAGGTGACAAGGGAGAAACGTCTCTTATTGGAAAGCGCGTAAAAAAGACAAATGACAGAGTAGAGGCTTATGGAACTGTGGATGAATTAAATAGTTTTATTGGTGTGGCACTTGTATCATTAAAGGTGGATCATTGTCAGGACGTTAAAGATGACTTGTTAAAAATTCAACATGAGTTATTTGACCTTGGTGGTGACTTAGCTAATGTAACTGCTGAAAAAAAGTGGTCTTTGCAGGAAGATGCGGTAACATACTTAGAAGCTAAAATTGATGAATATTGGGGTGAAGCGCCTGCATTGAAGAAATTTATTCTTCCTGGAGGAGAGCCATCTGCTGCCCATTTACACGTATGTAGAACAGTGACTAGAAGAGCGGAAAGATTAACAGTCCGTATCAATGATGATAGTGAAGTTTCTTCCCTTGCTGTAGCTTACTTAAACAGGTTGTCTGATTACTTCTTTGCTGTTGCAAGAGTGGTTAATGCAAGAGCTAATAAAAGTGACATTTTGTATGAGCGTGGGGGAGACGTGTTTCATACTGAGTAAGGATGAGATATGGTTTTCACGAGGGTTGTGTTACCAGTGGAAAGCTTCCACCAGAAGCAGCTTTCAGCACCTCTATTTGAAGCAAATCAATGATCATTAGGAAAAACAATGATAATACATTAAAAAGGCACTGGAAGAGTTAAATCTCTTTTCAGTGCCTGGAAATAAAGATATTATAGGTTTATCGTGACGTCAGCTTCTTCACGAAGTCTTTCGATTAATGTTTGATACACTTCTGATTCTTTTTGGCTTTTCAGTTGTTTTTCAATTTCAGGTTTTACTTCATCAAAAGATGGTATTTCTACTTCTTCACTATTTTCGTCACTCATTTGCTCTTGCTGGGCAACGATTTGATCATAATACTCTTGTAGCTCTTCTTCTGTTGGCTCAATGTCACCAGCCTCGCTAGCAATAAGTTGATCAACTTTTACTTGCATTTCAAGTTGAGTCATTATTTCTTCTTCTTCCATGCCTTGTTCTTGCATAAGAGTCATGAATTCTTCTTTTGATTCTAATTGAAATTGAGTTGCTAACTCCTCAAGTGTTTCGTCAATTTCTTCTTGTGAAGCTTCAAAGCCAGCATTTTCAGCTTCCTGTATAAGTAGTTCTGTACCAATCATACTTTCTGCAACCTGAGTCTTTAGCTGATCCTGGTCAAGTTCTTGGCCTGACATCTGTGACTGCATTGCAATTTGCTGGAACTGTCCTTCGTAAGTCGTTACGAATTCTTCTTTTGCTATCTCTTCACCATTGACTTCTGCAACTACATCAGGAATACCTTCTAAGTCAGGTTCAGGCATTGCAGCCTCTGTTTCTGGGTCTACAGCGGCCTCATTATCTTCTGCAGGTACTTCTTCTGTGTTAGTTGCCTCATTTTCTTCTGTAGCGGGTTCATTGTTATTTGCCCCGTTATTTGTTGTATTATTTTCGGTTTCATTGCCACCACATGCTGCAAGGAGAAGTACCCCAGCTAAAGGAATAGCCAAAAAAGTTTTTCTAGTAAATCTTTTCATTGCTGTCATCAACCTTTCTAATTCTCAGTTCTATTATTTTATACTTTGACTACTGTACCACGAAAAGAGAGCTAATTCAATTTTTAAAATTTATAATTAGACATACTGTATTGAATTCTGTAGTCTTTACTGAAGTAATTTGAAAAGCTTGCATGTATCTTTGCGTCATCCAGTTATATCCATGATAATTAAATAAATAAGAGAAGTAACTTTTAAGGAGTTATAATATTGTCCTTCATTTTGGATTTCTATGAAAAAGTGAGATTGTATATTTGCTAAAAAAACGCTACAATTTAAGTAATTAATCGCTTTATCGACTATTCGTAAGAAACGTGAAATGAGGCGCTAAATTTGATGAAACAAGTGAAATCTAAAAAGATATATGACCTGGTGGCGGAACAATTAACCGAGATGATAATAAGTGGTGAGTATGAACCGGGTCATCGGCTATCTTCTGTGGAAAAACTAGCGGCAGAGTTCGATGTTGGTAGATCAGCTATAAGAGAGGCTTTAAGTGCTTTAAAGGCGATGGGATTAATTGAAATTCACCAAGGAGAAGGGACTTTTGTCAAAAAAAATAATTATGACATTTCAAAGAAACTAATACCATCGATTATGGTCAAAGAAGATCTTCGTCAACTATTTGAAGTGAGAAAACTAAATGAGACTGGTGCAGCATCTATCGCTGCTTTGAATCGGACAGATGAGGATCTCGGGAGAATGTCATCTATATTAAACAATATGGGTCTGTCTTACGGAAATGGGGAATTAGGTGAGAAAGGGGATATTGATTTTCATATGGCCATAGTGAGAGCGACGAATAATCCAATGTTAGAAAGGCTGATGGAGACCATATCAAGTACAGTACAAGAATCGATGAAGGAAGCCAGACAAGTATTTTTGTACTCTAATCGACAAAAAATGGAGCTACTCCACATAGAACATCAAGCGATTTATGAAGCAATTAAAAACAAAAATGCTGAGAAAGCTTTCAACCTAATGATGAGTCATATTACGGGTGTTGAAAAGGAACTCTTTATTAAATAGCGTTTTAAAATCATTTTGAAGAAAAATCTGTGAGTTTGTTGTGCAGGGATCTCAGTAGTATAAATGTGGATTAAAAAACCACCGGAAATATAACGGTGGTTTTTAAAAACTTATTCAAACTTCAAAGCATCTCCATCAAATGATTCGTCAGCAATTTTAATGGAGTCTGTTGGACAGCCGTCAAGTGCGTCTTCCATATCTTCATGAAGTTCTTCTGGAACCTCTTTAGTTCCTTCATTATCATCTAGAATAACAAATGCAATTCCATCATCATCATAATCATAGATATCTGGAGCAGCCGCGCCACATGCACCACATGCTATGCAAGTGTCTTTGTCTACAATAGTAAACTTTGCCATAAGGAAATACCTCCCATAAATATATAATATCGAATCCCTATATAATGCTTGGATCATTTTATAAAGGGTTACATTTCAAGAACAACTCTCTAGGGTGAAAATTATTCTTATCTTTTCATTGTAAAGGTAATGACATGACATTTCAATAGTTAAAAATAAGCTCTAACACTTAAATGATAGGCTTTTTTTGGATCGGATGTGGAATAAAACTGAACTATCACTTCGTCTAAAAACAACATTTAATAAAAATTAGTACCGAAAGGAGGACATTAAAATAAATTTTCTACAGTATATTCTTTTATTAGCCGTGTATCGGATGCAAGGAGAAAAAACATTAAATGGTGTAATACATCTATTAAAGGGAAAGAGATCAGCACAGACTATTCAAGATATTTCCTTGTTTCAATGTGAAGATATTACAGCTTCCCTTAAAAGGTATTCATTCCAAGAACTCAAAAACTTGAGCCAGCAAATGAAAAATAAAAATATGCTTGAAGAGTGTTCTCTTAACACAGTTTCATTAACTGCTGAAGGATGCCTTAAATTAAAAGAGCTATCCGCGGTTTATCATTTCCCAACGGAATTTAACGGTTTGAAATACGAATGGAATCATGTGGCTGCTTCATTCTGGGAAGACTTATCTTTACTTGTTCAAACCGTATCTCATTTAAAGGATAATAATTATCGATTCCTTCCCGTGTCGGTAAAGAAGCAATCCCAGCAACAAGTAAAACAATTATTGAAAACCAATGGATCAATTGTTGATATAGGACAAGCTTTGGTAAAAGATTTAAAACAAATACTACATTTATCTTCAGATCAAAAAGCAAATTTATTTGTGAAAAAATTGACATCCAGCCAACGAACCGGTCGTACTTATTCCCAATTGTCGATGCCTTTTCAACAAGATCCGCACTATACCGAAATTATATTTTGGGCTATTGTACATCAGATTATTACTAAGGTTAGTCAAACGCCAGAAGAATATTCTATCCTTCCCATATTGTTGCCGTTGGAAATGAAGGAACAGCTGGTTACAGATACTGCAAGAAAAACAAAAGAGCATTTAGATAAAGGGTTGGATCTGCAGAGGATTGCCTATGCTAGAGGATTAAAGATAAGTACGATAGAAGATCATATTGTTGAATTATCCATTCATGATCCTGGTTTTAACACAAACGTTTTTATAACGGAGGAAGCGAAACTGCTCATTCAACAAACGGCTGATTTGTTACAAACAACCAGACTGAAACCAATAAAAGACAATCTTGGGGATAGATTTTCCTACTTTCAGATTCGAGTAGCATTATCGCAAAAACTGAAAGGGGTTGTAAGAACTTGAGCAATTTAGATGCTACATTAAAAAATTTATTTGGTTTTGATACCTTCCGGGAAGGTCAACGAGAAATTATCGAAGCTGTAATGAATCAGCAGGATGTTTTAGCTATCCTTCCAACAGGTAGAGGGAAAACGCTGTGTTATCATTTACCGTCGTTAATTCTCGGAGGTTTGACGCTCGTTATTTCTCCCTTAGTTTCATTAATGGAGGATCAGGTCACCCAGATGAAGGCTAGTGGGAATAAAAGAGTAGCTCATTTGAGTAGTTTGCTTAATCAACAAGAAAAACAAGATCTTATGATGGGATTGGGCGACCTAGATTTATTATTCCTCTCCCCTGAAATGGCATCCCTTCCGTTTGTGAAACAAGCTCTCGTAAGACAAAAAATAACTTTATTTGTTATTGATGAAGCTCATTGTATCTCACACTGGGGACATGAATTCCGCACAGATTATTTACGCTTGAACAGCCTTCGAAGTTCACTAGGAAATCCATCTTGCCTGGCGTTGACTGCTACGGCAACACCACTCGTGGAAAAGGATATTCGGGAGCAACTAAAAATGGAAAACGAAGTAGTTATACGTTATCCAGTTAATCGAGAGAATATTTATATTGGAATCGAAGAAGTAGCAAGTGTTCAAGAAAAACATGCGCTGCTAATTGCTAGAATAAATCAAGTTGAAACACCGGCTATTATTTATACGGGTACAAGGCAGGAGACGGAAAGGATTGCTGACCTCTTGAAAAAAGAAACAAATTTCGAAAGTTCCTTTTATCACGGAGGGCTGACAAAAGAAGATCGATTGCTAATCCAACATCAATTTATTCATGATGAGCTAGATATTATCTGCTGTACGAATGCTTTTGGAATGGGGATTAATAAGTCTAATGTGAGAACGGTTATACACTTACACTTACCTTCATCTATAGAGCAATATGTGCAAGAGATAGGAAGAGCAGGTAGAGACCAATCACAAAGTACCGCTTTACTAATTTATCAGCCTGAAGATCAGCTATTACCTCTTTCTTTTATTGAGAACGAATTTCCTGATGATGATTTACTCAATTACTTATCCGATGAAAGTGATTTTTCTCATTATTCTTTAGAGGAGTTACGCAACTTTTATCAATTAGACGATAACAGCTACAGAATGTTGCATTATTACCTCGATCAGGAAAATTTGATTGAGGAAGGAAACTTGCAACTAAATGAGCAACAACAGCATGTTATTAAGAAATTACGTGTTAAGTTTCAAACAAGAAAAAAAGAGAAAATTCTACAATTAGAGAGAATAAAATCTTTTGTTTTATCTCGGACGTGCTTGCGTAGGTATGTGTCCCATTATTTTGAAGAAGAAATCTTGGTTTTACCAGAATTCTGCTGTTCTCAATGTCAACTGACAGAAACGTATTTAAAGGAAATAGATAGTATTAATTACAACGTGAGATCAGAAAGGTCGATTCACAAGGAAAGTGATTGGTCGAAAGAGTTAGAGAACATGTTGATCACAAACGCTGGAGGTCTTTATGGGAAATAAACAGAGTGAACTCATAAAGACACTCACAGATAAAGAGCTGTTACAAAATCTGTATTTAACTCAAATGACAATATTAGTGATTGGCATTGTCATTAGTAAATGGCTAACAGGGAGATGGTTTAGCCCTTTGGATAACATTCATTTCCAAATAGAACACATCTTAATGGGTTTTGTTATTGGTTTGTCAGTCGTTTTTTTAGAATTAATTTTATATAAAATTTTGCCTAGTTCTTGGTTTGATGATGGTGGAATTAATTCACGGATATTCTTAAAAAGGTCTCCCTTGCATATTTTAGTACTTACAGTTGTCATTGCTTTTAGCGAGGAATTTTTATTTCGCGGGGTTCTACAAACAAACTTTGGTTTATGGATTGCATCATTTTTATTTGCAATTATTCATATACGCTATTTGTCTAATCTATTTTTATTTTCTTTTACTGTATTACTAAGCATTTCACTGGGTTTTTTATATTATTTTACAGACAATCTATTAACAGTTATTGTTGCACATTTTACAATTGATTTTATACTTGGATTAATGATCAGATACTCGAAAATAAAATAGCACATAAATTCTAAGAAAAACGGCATAGCCGTCTTTTATTAATTCTTAGCTTTTAAATGAAAAATGCTTATTCCGGAATGAAGCGTATAATGATACTCTTATGATAGATGTAGAGGAATGGATTAAAGAGGTGATTTTAGTTGTGAAGAATCATACAAGTGAAAAAGAGTTGGAAAATCAATCGCATGAAGACGATACATCCGCAACTTTGGACGTTCAGGAATTTCCGCCAAGAAGTGAAGCACATCGTCGCAAAGATAAACAGAAATCACGCGTGCAAAAGAAAAAAAAGAAAAAAAAGAAAAAAATGATAAGATTTCCTTTAGTTCGAATCTTATTGATTTTATTTTTATTTTTAGTAGCTGCAATGGTTACATACCCTATATGGATTCAAAGGCTTTAATTTGATTCGTGATAATAGTTGAATCAATGATGCTATATTTCTCTCCTTCTTCATATGCTTAGATAGAAA
This sequence comes from Salipaludibacillus sp. CF4.18, assembly GCF_051262595.1. NCBI lineage: Bacteria > Bacillati > Bacillota > Bacilli > Caryophanales > Bacillaceae > Salipaludibacillus > Salipaludibacillus sp. CF4.18. The sequence goes on along the minus strand of NZ_JBIMEV010000038.1, from coordinate 15,382 downwards.
GGAGAGAGTTTATGTTGGATTCATTAAATAAAAATCAATCAATGGAAGTATATCTTGTTAATGCGATAATAAAAGCTAAGGAAAAAGAAACGAAGGCACAAAAAAAACTTGTACGAGCCGGGGTCTATCTCCTTGGTATTTTAGGATTATCGGTAGTATATTTGTATGTTAGATGGATGGATACCTACTATGTTTCTCAATTAATTGCTGATCCTATTATATTAGTGTTCATCTTGGCTATTGGATTAATGTTTGTTAATCTAAACAATAAAAAATTTTCATTCGAAAAGGCAGAAAGTGATTTTGATCGATTGAAAGAAGATCTGATTGATCGTTCATATGATATTTGGAGCACTAAAGAAAAGCAAACAGAAGTATATAAAAGATTAAAAGAAGAACATGATATTAATCTTTTTCATAAATAATTTTGGGTTGTGTCAAAGGTCTGCAGACTTTCTGACACAATCTTTTTTGGTATTATTTTTTAGGCGGACAATGCTTCTGACTCTTCGGAGTAGTATTTAGCTTGTTTTAGAAACCAAGTTCAAGTTTTTGATCAAGGATGAAATATCGGGGAACCATTTTCGTTACCTGTACAAACATTGTACGGGTTTTACACAATAATTAGAATAACGTATACTTGATATTATTATCTTTATACTTAGAACGAAGTAGGTGAACGGATTTGGAAGATCAGGCAGGTAAATACAACATAAAAGCTGTTTCTAAATTGCTTGGCATCCATCCTGGTACGTTGAGAGCCTGGGAAAGAAGGTATCAACTTATTCAACCTGTCAGAAATGATGCCGGGCATCGTTTGTATACAGATGAACAATTAAAAGTACTAAAATGGATTATTAATAAAGTAGATAATGGATTTACGATCAGCCAAGCAGTCGAATTATTGGACAAGCATGACTATCAGGAAGTTATGGAGGAAGAGACGGCTAATTATAATCAAATCGGAAAATTAAAAAAAGATTTACTGTCATCATTACTTAAATTTAATGAAACAAAAAGTAATGAGCTTCTAGATCAAGCTTTTGGTGTGTTTTCCACTGAAAAAGTTGTTATTAACATTCTTGGAGGGATCTTAGCAGACGTCGGTGACAAATGGGAAAAAAAAGAAATAACTACAGCGCATGAACATTTCGTGACTTCTTTTTTACGGACGAAAATTGGTATGGTTTTTCACAATTTACCTGTTAATGGTCTGTTACCTAAAGTTATCTGCGTTTGCGGACCAGAAGAGCGACATGAAATAGGATTACTTATATTTACATTTTTCTTGAAGCGTAGAGGGTATGAGACCATTTATCTTGGTTCAGGAATTCCTGAAGATGATGTATTTCTGGTTGTTAATGAAGTCGAGCCGAAAATGATTATCATCTCTTGCACAATGAGTGAATATTTAAAAAATACGATGCAGCTTGCTGAAAACCTCCATAATCATTTTCCGTATCTTTCTGTAGGTGTTGGAGGACATGCAATAAAAGGTCTCTATACCACAGATGATTTAAAATATAATTCATTTTTTGTTGGAGATTCTGAAGAGGAATGGACAAAGTGGTTAAAAGAAAAGCTATGAACTTCAAACTTTGTATAAACCCTATGGAACCCTTTCTTTATGAATAACATACTTTATCATAATCACGATAAGAGAGAGGACCTCTTTTCTGAAAAAGGAACAGAATGAGGGAGGGTGTTCGATGCGTCTTGAGAGATTAGCTTATGATAAAATGAAAATATTTCTAACGTATGATGATCTCGATCAACGTGGGATTTCAACAGAGAATACATGGTTTGATACCCCAGTTATTGACGAAGTTTTTCGGGATATGATTACAGAGGCAAGTGTAAAGCTCGATTTTGATCCAGATGGTCCTATTGTTGTGGAAGTATACTCTGTTCCTAGTCAGGGAATTGTTATTATTGTCACTAAAACAGAAGAACTAGTGGAAGATCACGATGATATTAGTATGGAATGGGATATTACAAGTGCTGTTCCTAGTACTGATCCATTTATTTATCGTTTTGAGAGCCTGGATGATGTCATTCATCTTGCAGTTGAACTAAGCAGAAACAATGTTCAGGAAGGCCAGTTATATTGCTATAAAAACAACTATTATTTATTATTTCCTACCGAGATTTATTCTACTGATGAAATATTATATTACGAACCAATGATTCAAGAATATGGGAACCGTACCACTTGTACGAAAGCTCTTCTTGAGGCGTATGGAAATCCAATTATCGTTAAAAATGCAGTCAAAGATTTAATTAAATATTTTTGCTGAAACCCATTTTGAATGGGTTTTTTTCTAATTAGAACATAGACTATACATTCATTGGTTAAACGTGAGGGTGCTCTGAAATGTATCTGAGAAAATATAAAGTATATGGAAAGAAAAGTGGAATTATAGCCATAACTTCTTTATAGTTAGAGGTAGATAGAGCAACTGAAAAGTTCATAAACTATGGAGATCTGCAGAGGTGATATCAATGGAAGGAAGCGAAAAGGTGGAAAATACAGAGAAGAACGTAAAGGAAGCCAAAAAGTCCAGCCAAAATGTATTGCAATCAACCCAAATTGTTATTAAACAAGCCTTAGAAAAACTCGGTTATTCTGACGAGGTTTACGAGTTGATGAAAGAACCCCTTAGAATGATGACTGTAAGAATTCCAATTAGAATGGATGACGATTCAATTAAAATATTTACTGGGTATCGTGCCCAGCATAACGATGCTGTTGGACCAACTAAGGGAGGCGTAAGATTTCATCCGGATGTTTCAGAAACTGAAGTGAAAGCTTTATCGATATGGATGAGCTTGAAAGCCGGGATTATGGATTTACCTTACGGTGGTGGTAAGGGCGGGATCGTATGTGATCCAAGAGAAATGTCATTCCGTGAAATTGAACGTTTAAGTCGGGGATATGTTCGTGCAATTAGCCAAATCGTAGGCCCTACTAAAGATATCCCGGCACCAGATGTGTTTACAAATTCACAAATAATGGCTTGGATGATGGATGAATATAGTCGTATGAAGGAGTTTGATTCTCCTGGCTTTATCACCGGAAAACCTCTTGTTCTTGGAGGATCTCACGGTAGGGAGTCTGCCACAGCAAAAGGTGTTACGATATGCATTCGAGAAGCAGCCAAAAAAAAGGGCGTTAACTTAGAAGGGGCGAGAATTGTTATCCAAGGTTTCGGGAATGCGGGAAGTTTTTTAGCTAAATTCATGCATGATTCAGGAGCTAAAGTGGTAGGTATTTCCGATGTATATGGTGGTTTATACGATCCAGAAGGACTTGATATAGATTATTTATTAGATCGGCGTGACAGCTTTGGTACGGTATCCAAACTGTTCAAAGATACGGTTACAAATAAAGAACTATTAGAATTAGATTGTGACATATTAGTTCCTGCTGCCATAGAAAATCAAATTACAGAAGAAAATGCGCATAAAATTAAAGCTAACATTGTTGTGGAAGCGGCCAATGGACCAACGACAATGGAAGCAACCAAGATACTAAATGATCGTGGAGTTTTACTAGTTCCTGATGTATTAGCCAGTGCAGGTGGAGTTACGGTGTCTTATTTTGAATGGGTGCAAAATAACCAAGGATTTTATTGGGAAGAAGAAGAAGTAGCGATTAAGCTGGAAAAAGTAATGGTAAGTTCTTTTGATAATGTTTACCGTGTCGCAACCACTCGAAATGTGGACATGCGATTAGCTTCATATATGGTAGGCGTGAGAAAAATGGCTGAAGCGAGCAGGTTTAGAGGCTGGATTTAATCTATTATCAATGATAGAAAACGAGCGGTAGTTTTGTAAGGTTTTTTCAGTAGGTTATTGATTAATTAGAACAGGACGATACCATCTTTTTAAATAAATTCAGATGGAATCCCTTATGTTTGTGGGGATTCTTTTTGATTCGTGAAATGAGGTTGCTAACATGAGGCAGGAAGATATTATTATTGTAGGTGCGGGACCTTGTGGATTATCCGCGGCCATTGAATTACAAAAAAAAGGTTTTAACCCTTTAGTCATTGAACGTGGCAATATTGTTCATTCATTATACAAATATCCGACCCATCAACAGTTTTTTAGTGCGAGTGAAAAATTGTCTATTGGTGGCATTCCTTTCTACAGTACTGAAAGAAAGCCAAAACGAAACGAGGCCCTCGTATATTACAGGCAGGTAGTTAAAGATAAAAAAGTTAGAATTAATGCGTATGAAGAAGTTATTTCTGTAGATCCACAAGAAAACAACTCATTTATATTAGAGACAAAAGAAAGATCCGGTAAAACAAAAAAATACATATCCAAGTATATTGTTATTGCAACGGGCTACTATGACTCGCCGAATTTCATGGGTATACATGGCGAGGAAAAACCACACGTATATCATTATTTTCATGAAGCACATCCATTTTTCGATCAGGATGTGGCTGTTATAGGTGGGAAGAATTCGGCGATTGATGCTGCTCTGGAACTGGAAAAGGCAGGTGCCAGAGTACATGTTTATTATCGTGGGGAAGAGTATTCTAAGAGTATCAAGCCGTGGATTTTACCAGAATTTGCATCATTGGTGAAAAACAAATTGATTAGTATGCATTTTAATACAGAAATTATGGAGATAAAAGATGATACGATTGTTTCAAAAAGCGGGACATCAATCGAAACGCACAATGCTGATTTTGTTTTTGCAATGACAGGTTACCATCCTGACCATGCTTTTATCCGTGGAATAGGTGTTATGATTGATGAGGAAACAGGGCGTCCGGAGTTTGACGCTTCGTCGATGGAAACAAATGTAAATAATATTTTTATAGCCGGAGTTATTGCAGCTGGAAACAATGCCAATGAAATTTTTATAGAAAATGGCAGACATCACGGAGAAATCATCGCGGATTACCTAGTAGAGAAAAAAACATCAATATAGGTAGGTGGAAGAAGAGAGGTTTATGCTACCGAACAGAGGGGCTCGAATCCGCTCTAGGCGGACGCTTTCCGCGGGCAGTGCTTCAGCCTCCTCGGGAAAGTTCGTCCTTGCGGAGTCGCCGCCTTTGCTACTTCGAGCTTTTTAAACCCTATGGTTAAGAAAGCAGTTCTTTTGCTTTAAATAAGACGCTACATGTTTTTCTTAATAAGCTTCATCAAAACGCTAGTATTTTGATTATAGATCAAAGGAAGAATGAAGAGACTTTGTTTCTGATGAGCTTTCCAAGGCTACCATTAACTTTATTCGAGCTTTTTGTCCACTTAGTCCATTGGTGAAAATGACCCCAATATCTTTCAAGTGTTTTCCTCCCCCTTTATATCCGTAAACATCTTGAACGATTCCATTAAAACAGCGGGAAACTAAAACAACAGGAATATTATTTTGAACAAGTTTTTCGATTGCAGATACAAGCTCAGGTGGAACATTGCCTTGACCAAGTGCTTCAATGACAAGGCCGTCCATATGAATATTACATATTGCATCAAAGACTTCTTTTTCCATCCCTGCGACTGCTTTTACAAGTAAAACTTTTTTAGACATTTTTTCAACGGGAAAAGTCTCTTGTTTTGTTGGTGATTGGTGAAATTGTACGTGACGCTTCGTAACAATACCAATTGGTCCATACTGTGGACTTTGAAAGGTTGCAATATTACTTGTGTGAGTTTTAGTAACGTTTTTAGCTGTATGGATTTCATCATTAAGTACAACTAGAACCCCTTTATCGTGAGCTTGATCACTCATTGCAGTTCTAACGGATGACAAAAGGTTATAAGGGCCATCTGAGCCAAGCTCATTACTGGATCTCATTGCCCCAGTTACTACTACTGGAACCGAGGAGATCACCGTTAAATCTAAAAGGTATGCTGTTTCTTCTAATGTATCGGTGCCGTGAGTTATAACAACTCCGTCAAATGCTTCATTTATCACTCTTTCATCAATTCTTTTGGCTAACGAAAGCATATTTCCGATCGTCATATGAGGAGAAGGAACATTTAAAAAGTCTTCAACAGAAATTGAAACGTTTTCCATTTTCATGATTGTGTCGTGAAGGGGGTTATTAGAATTTGGTTTCACTTCTCCTGTTTGAACGTCTTCGCTCATAGCAATCGTACCACCTGTATGTAAAATAAGTATCTTTTTCATTTTAGTCCTCCTTTAAGTATGATTTGAATCACAAGGTTATTATTGCATTATGCGTAAACTTTTTCTACTATAGTAGTAGTTAATAAAAAATGTCCGTGGCAATATTTAATTTTACAGGGGAAGGAAATTTGCTATGCTTTCGATTATAACAGTGGCAATCACTCCTGCTATAGCACTTTTAATCTTTTTTTATTTAAAAGATGAATTTGAACAAGAACCTGTTTTGATGGTTATACGCTGTTTTATTTTTGGGGCACTTTTAGTGTTCCCTGTGATGTTCATTCAATTTGTCATAACGGAAGAAACTACTTTTAATTCTTCTCTTTTAATTACTTTTTTTCAAGTTGCTTTTGTAGAAGAATTCATTAAATGGTTTATTGTTCTTGTTGCAGTTTTTTACCATGTGCATTTTAACCAACGGTATGATGGAATTGTTTATTCCACTGCTGTAGCGTTAGGATTTGCATCGATTGAGAATATTCTCTTTATATTAGCTAATGGGCTAGATACTGCATTTTACCGTGCAATTTTTCCAGTTACAAGTCACGCATTATTCGGAGTTGTAATGGGCTATTATTTTGGTAAAGCGAAGTTTCATATAAATAAACGAAACAGGTATTTATTTCTAGCTTTATTCATTCCTATAGTGTTACATGGGTTTTATAATTTGATTTTGGCCAGCCTTAATCACTGGATATATGCTTTAGCTCCGTTTATGGTTTGTTTATGGATTGTAGCTTTAAGGAATATTAAAAAAGCAAATCAGAATCAAGCTCTTCACATTATTAAAGATGTTACAGGCTAAAGGACTCGAATTCTTGAATCTACCCCCTCTTTCGTTGTATAGTGATATTTAATAACTTTTTAAACACGTTATAATGGAAAAAACGAGAATGGATGTTGAAAAAGGAGTGATCTTTTTGCCTGAAACGAAACATAGGTATAAGGTAACAATTCGTTGTCAAGAATGCGGAGAGAAATATATCCTTCGCGGACGACCTAATGAATTAGGCGGTTTTGACACGGGATTTAAACGTTGTGTCTGCGGAAATGAAACTAAAATTGATTTAGATGTTACACCTGAATAAAGAAAAAATACAAGGCGATTGCGCCTTGTATTTTTTTTGTTTAACTATCTTTTAATAGTAGTATTCTCTACCATCAAATTAAGATCCAAGTGATATCCCATGGAGCAATTGCTCGAGGCGACTTATGGATCGACACGGAAAGTAAGCAGTAATTCTTCAATCTTCTGTGATAACTATTCAAATTTTTAGAAACAAGGATTTAGAATAAAATCGTAACTTTAGATAAAACTAGATGTATTCCAAATAATTGTGATATACGAGCATCATAGAAGGAGGATTTAGATGAAGTGGTATAAAGGTAAAACGATCCAACAACTCTTGTTTTATATTACTTTCGTATGTTTGTTTACTATGGCTCTGCCAGTTGACACAGATGCTTTTTCAGATCAAGTGGTTCAAAAAGGCGCTACAGGTGAAGATGTCGTTGAGCTTCAAGCCAGGCTTCAATACAACGGCTATTACGAGGGAGATATCGATGGTGTTTTTGGGTGGGGGACCTATTGGTCAGTACGTAACTTCCAAGAAAAATTTGAATTAGAGGTAGATGGTTTAGTAGGACAAAAAATGAAAGGTATGCTTGAAAAAGCTACAGAGTTTGATAAGGAATTTGTACATCGGATGTTAAGGGAAGGAAGGGAGTTTACTTATTATGGAGGCGTAGATAAGAACATACAAAAAGGACCTAAAGGCGGTAAGGAGAAAGCAGATCCTAAACCAAAAAAAGATACACAGGAATCGAAGCAACCAGCTAAAGAAAAGGCACCAGATAAGGCACCTGATCAGGCAGCACCAGAACCTCCAGCAGAAGCGGAAACGCCTGAAGAAGGAACACCAACGCGTTATCCAGGTGAAGATATTCCGGATGAAACACCGGCTCCTGAGGAAGCAATCCCACAGGAAGATGATGGGGTTAGTATTCAAAAAGCAGTAAACGTTCCAGAGGGTTATTCAGATAATGACATCAACATCATGGCTCAGGCGGTACATGGTGAAGCTAGAGGAGAACCTCACGTCGGAAAAGTAGCTGTAGCGTCGGTAATTTTAAATCGTGTACAAAGCCCAACATTCCCAAATACTGTTACAGACGTCATTTTTGAACCAAGGGCATTTACAGCCGTTGCAGACGGTCAAATTTGGTTGACACCTAATGAAGATGCTAAAAAAGCGGTCTTAGATGCTATAAATGGGCAAGATCCAACTGGAGATGCACTTTATTATTTTAACCCGGATACAGCTACTTCAGCATGGATATGGGGGAGACCACAAATAAAACGGATCGGCAAGCACGTATTTTGCGAATAATTAAAGTGAGGTGAGAATATGATACGCAATATTTTAATAGGTGTTTTAGCTGCCGGTGTTATTGGCACTGGAGTCTGGGGCTATAATGAACATCAAGAAAAAGAGGCCTTGGTGATACAAGGGGAAAATACGTACCAAAGAGCTTTTCATGACTTAACCTACCGAGTGGACTTAATACATGACGAACTCGGTTCTACACTTGCAATGAATTCAAAGGAAAGATTATCTCCATCTTTATCAGAGGTTTGGAAGATTACTTCGGAAGCGCAAAATGATATTGGACAATTTCCATTGGTTCTTTCCTCATTCAGTAAAACCGAAGAATTTTTATATAAACTGGGGGAATTTTCTTACCGCCATGCGGTTAGGGACTTTGACGAAGAACCATTGACAGAAGATGAATATGAGAATTTAAAAACACTATATAGTCAATCAAAAGATATACAAACTGAAATGAGAAACGTTCAATCAAAAGTTTTAAAAGATGATGTTCGTTGGATGGATATTAATGACCAATTGCAAGCTCAAGACGAGCCGTTGGATAACTCTATCATAGATGGATTTCACATCATCGATGAAAAAGTAGGGGCGTTCTCAGAAGTTGATTTTGGTGCAGGCGATAGTCATCTATCATCAAATGCAAAAGAAATTGCTGAAAATTTAAGTGGTGAAGAGATAAATGAAGAAGAAGCAAGAGATAAGGCTGCGAAGTTTCTAGGCTTAGGAAATAAAGGTAACATAGATATAGAAATGGCTGGTGAAGGTCTGGAATATGAGGCCTATACCGTAACTGTTCCGGATGAGAAGCATGATACTACGACGACAATGGACATTACGAAAAAAGGTGGTCATGCAGTTTGGATGCTCAACGAAAGAGATGTTGAAGAACAAAAGATTAGTTTAAATGAGGCATCAGAAAAAGCAAAAGCCTTTTTAGAAAGAAACGAATACGACAGCATGCAATTGGTCGACAGTAAACAATATGACAATATTGGTGTCTTTGAGTTTGTTGTATTAAAAGACGATGTAAGAATCTATTCAGATGGGATTATATTAGAAGTTGCACTTGATCAAGGCGACGTAATTGGTTTTGAAGCTTTTCCATATTTAGCTAATTATAAAAAAGACCGAGACTTAGAAGTTACCCTGACTCAGGAAGAGGCGGAGGAAAATCTAAATCCTCACTTGGATGTGAAGGAGCATCATCTCGGAGTGATTGAAAATCAATTAGAGGAAGAAGTTTTATGCCATGAGTTTTATGGGGTCATTGATCAAGATACTTACCGAATTTTTATCAATGCAAAAAATGGACGCGAAGAGGGAGTCCAGAAAATGCAAAACCCTGAACGAATTTTCAAGGGCTGAACAACTTTATAAAAGAAAACTATCCATATTATTAAACTTAACCGTTAGGAGTAAAACTCTTAACGGTTTTTTCTTGCAAGGTATCTTTAAGCCACGTGCATCTAGAGAAATCAGCCCTCCTTTCTAGCAGCACCTAAACGAAATTACAGAGGTGTTACTCGGGGTGACAAAAGCTCACGCTGTATATAATAAAAGACGGTGCGTGTTTTTTAAAACTAATGTTTCTAATCGATTACACGATTTGTGTCTGAATTTGATATAATTAAGTAGTAATAGAGCAAGAGATGCAGGAGAATTATTTTTAGTATAGAATGTTACATATCGTGAAGTAAATTGAACAAGGGGAGGAAGGTTCATTTGATTAAAATAGGCAATACGATAAATCTTGAATTAAATGATCCAGAGAGTGGAAAAAAAGTTTTTAAAAGTAAAATTTTAGATGCTGAAACAGACAAAATATATATAGACTTCCCTGTAGAGAAAAACTTTCACAAAGCAAGTTTCTTTTTTGAAGGTACACAATTTAGAGTTTGGATACAAGGCAATGATCAGGCTATTTACATGTTTGATACAGAAGTTCTCGGTAAATCTAATGGGAAGGTACCGATGCTGATGTTAAGCGATCCAGGGAAGGATCACTATATACGAATTCAACGTCGCCAACATTTCCGTGTAGACGCGTCTATAGATGTTGCCGTCCATTCTATGAGGGGGGAATTTCAAGCTTTTACTACCGTTAGTGTTGATTTGAGTGGTGGTGGAATGGCATTGATTCTTCCTAAAGAACCAACGTTACAGCCGGATCAAAAAATAAATACCTGGCTTTCCCTTCATCATCAGTCAGGAACCATTGAGTATGTTCCAGTGGTTGCTTCCTTTATACGTGCGATTGAATCTTCTGGACGTTTAAAAGGAATGTTTCAGTTTAGTGAAATAGAAGATACAGAAAGACAAAAAATTGTTCAATTTTGCTATGAAAAGCAGCTTGAAATGAAGAAAAAAGAAAAAATTTCTAATACGTAATCCAAGAAACTATTTTAAAGAAGGTTTTGGAATAAATAGACCGTTCCCATGTAAATGTGATAATATATGGGGTATATTAACAACATAATTTGTAGTAGTGCTAGAAAGGAAATACAGTATGAATAAAAGAATAAACATAGCTATTGATGGTCCAGCAGGAGCAGGGAAAAGTACCGTTGCTAAAATGGTTGCTGAAGAGATTTCCTTCATTTATGTTGACACGGGAGCAATGTACCGTGCACTTACTTGGTACGCTCTGCAAAATGATTGTAACGTAGATGATGAGCCGGGATTAGTGAATCTCCTTAAAAAAACGGACATTCAACTAATAAATCAAGGCGGCGTCCTGCATATATATTTAAATAAACAAGATGTCACCGAAGAAATTCGTTCTTCGGAAGTTACCGGTCAGGTTTCCTATGTAGCAAAGCATGGAGAAATTCGAAAAGAAATGGTAGCAAAACAGCAGCAACTTGCTTTGGCAGGAGGAACTGTTATGGATGGTCGTGATATAGGAACTGCTGTATTGCCTCACGCAGAACTGAAAATATTTTTAACGGCTACCGTAGAAGAGCGAGCTACACGAAGGCATGAGGAGCTGGTTTCTAAAGGAATTAAATCTGACTATTTATCTTTGAAAAAGCAAATAGCTCAAAGAGATAAATTAGATTCAGAAAGAGAAGTAGCCCCTTTGAAAAAAGCATCAGATGCAATAGAAATTGATTCGACATCGATGACCATAAATGAGGTTGTTGAAGCAATAAATGCCCTTATTGATAAGGGGGATTATAATGTGGAGTAGATTACACGATTTCGGTAAATTTATTTGCAGAGTCTATTTTCGTCTTTTTTACCGTGTACTCATTATAGATAAGGATAAGATTCCAGAAAATTCCGGAGTTTTATTGTGCAGTAATCATATTCATTATTTAGATCCACCACTAGTAGGTGCATTTATTAATAGACAGACGAGATTTATGGCGAAAGCAGAATTGTTTGATGCTCCAATTTTAAAGAGTTTATTACCAAAATTGGGAGCCTTTCCTATTCGCAGGGGTGGAAGCGACAGACAAGCATTAAGAACTGGCTTAAAGCTTTTAAAAGAAGAAGAACTAATCGGCGTATTTCCAGAAGGTACAAGAAGTAAAACAAGTGAACTAGGTGAAGGTTTGGCAGGAGTTGGATTTTTTGCACTTCGATCTCAAGCCTATGTTGTACCATGTGCGGTTATTGGTAGCTATAAGTTATTTTCTACTTTAAAGGTTGTATACGGTGATCCCATAAATATGAGTATACTTAGGGAACAAAAAGCATCTCCAGAAGAAGCAACAAAAGAAATTATGAATGGTATTCAATCATTACTAGACCAATCACGATAAACGTGTGGATAACGGAGAAGAGGTTTCAGCTAGAAGCCTGAACCTTAGGTCTTTCTCTTATGACAAACAGGTAATTTCTTTCACTTATGTGAAAGATGATCATAAATAGCATTTATGGACCCGTATTGTTGATCGGGATTTAGGGAGGTTAATGTCAATGGTAGAAGAAATGAATAATGAGATGGTTGAGTTCAAAACTTTGTCAGTAGGTGATTTGACAAAGGGAACAGTCGCTAAAGTAGAGGAGAAACAAGCGTTTATTAATGTAGGGTATAAAATGGATGGCGTTTTGCCTATCAGTGAACTTTCCAGCCTGCATGTTGAAAAAGTGAGTGATGTTCTTAAGGAAGGCGAAGAGCATGATTTCAAAGTAATAAAGCTAACGGAAGATGAACTACTTTTATCCAAACGAGCAGTTTTAGCTGAAAAAGCATGGGATGAAATGGCAGAACGCTTGGAATCAGGAGATATATTTGAAGCAGAAGTTGCTGATGTAGTAAAAGGCGGTTTAGTAGTTGATGTTGGGGTACGTGGTTTTATTCCGGCTTCTCTCGTCGAACGACATTATGTGGAAGATTTTTCGGATTATCGCGGTAAATCTCTCCGATTAAAAGTTATTGAAATGGATCGCGAAAGAAATAAATTAATTTTATCTCAACGTGCTGTAATTGATGAAGAAGTAACCGAAAAGAAAAAGCAAACCCTTTCTTCTGTAAAAGAAGGAGAAGTAATTGAAGGAACCGTGCAAAGACTCACTGACTTTGGGGTGTTTGTTGATATCGGTGGTGTGGATGGATTAGTTCACATTTCTCAAATGGCACATCATCATGTAGAATCTCCATCAGAAATAGTGAGCGAGGGCGATACAATAAAAGTGAAGGTGCTAGGTGTTGACCCAGATAACGAAAGAATATCTCTGTCCATCAAAGAAACACAACCTGGACCATGGGAGCTAGTTGCTAATGAAATTAAGCAAGGTGATATTGTGGAAGGAACGGTGAAACGCTTAGTAGCATTTGGTGCGTTTGTTGAAGTTTCTCCTGGAGTCGAAGGACTGGTACACATCTCACAAATAGCAAACCGCCATATTGGTACGCCTGGTGAAGTATTAAAAGAAGGAGAAAAGGTTTCAGCGAAGGTTCTTGATGTGAATACAGTCGAGAAACGGGTTTCATTAAGTATTCGGATACTTGAGGAAGAACAAGAAGAAAAAATGGAAGCTGAAGCTAAAAAAGAATATCAAAAGCATAATGACAATTCAGGCTTTTCCTTCGGAGATGTCATTGGTGACCAGTTAGATAAATATAAAAAATAATACTTAGCGATCAGAACCAGGCTGCACCAAGGCTTTTTTTAGCCTTAACTTGAGATGAGTCGTGCAGGCACGAGCATTTTATTTGGAGCTAAGAAAGTCACTTAAATTCTAATTGTTTTTGAAGATTGAAGGTGGAAATATGAGTCGTTCCAAACGTAAGCTTGATCATATAGAACATGCTCTTAGTACTGGACAGAGCAGAGGCACAGGATTAGATGATATACGATTTATACATCAAAGTTTCCCAAATATTAGTGTTGATGAGGTATCACTGTCAACTGAAATCGGCGAGCTATCTACGAGTTCGCCGATTTTTATCAATGCTATGACCGGTGGCGGGGGATCAGCAACAGAGAAAATAAATCGAGAGTTAGCTCAATTAGCCAATATGTTTCATATACCAATGGCAGTTGGATCACAAATGGCTGCCATTAAAGATAAGACAGAACAGCAATCATACAAAGTCGTCAGGCAACAAAATCCCACCGGAATAATCTTTGCAAATCTTGGAAGTGAAGCAAGTGTTGATCAGGCAAAATTTTGTGTAGATTTGTTAGAAGCTGATGCTTTGCAAATTCATATGAATGTGATTCAAGAGTTGGTTATGCCTGAAGGGGATCGGAACTTTACAGGAGCTTTGAGAAGAATTGAGCAAATTTCTAATCAAATTGAAGTTCCGGTTATTGTAAAAGAGGTTGGTTTCGGGATGAGCCGAGAAACCGCTCAGCAATTGAAGGAAATTGGTGTATCGATAATTGATGTTGGTGGTTTAGGAGGTACAAACTTTTCTTTGATTGAGAATGCTAGAAGAGATGATCCTATGACTAGCTTTGATAATTGGGGAATACCCACCGCTGTATCGATTGCAGAGGTCAAGTCTATAGAAAAGCCTGGTGCCATTTTGGCTTCAGGAGGCATTCAAAATGCACATGATATTGCAAAAGTAATTGCTCTTGGTGCCGAATCCGCTGGTATGGCGGGAAATGTTTTAAAATGGATAAGAGATGATGGTATTGATCGAACGATCGTTCATGTGGAATCAATGCTTAAGGAGCTGCGTTTTATTATGACTGCTCTAGGTGTTCGTTCGATTCAGGAACTTCAGAAAAGCTCTATTCTTATTTCCGGCCGCACAAAAGAGTGGCTTGTTGAACGGAGAATTGATACAACTACATATGCAAATCGAAGGTAATGTCTGAGGGGTTGAAAAAGTCAATGTATACTTTTTTAGTCCCTCAATATCATGCTGTTGTTGGATTGTCCCCCGATATTATGCGGTCAGCTTATGTGAACTAAATGCACGTTGACCATCTTCTTACGCTTTCCTGCTGGTTTTTCACTCTAAAGGATAAATGACCACCTAATCTTAGGTTTAGATCTGTATTTTTTCGGTGAAACTGCTCTTAAAAGAAAGGAGCAGGGAAGACATGGACGGAATATTGTTTTATTGGATCGGCTGGATGTATATTATAACTGTTTCATTTTTATTAGATGGCAAGTATCCTAGAATGTATTTGGTGACTATTGGATTTGTTACGATTATTTTATCTACAATAACTTACGGTAATCATTTATTCGAATGGAATTTTGCGTATCTTCCGTTTTTGTTCATCTGTTTAGGCAGAATTAAATACTTAACTGCAGTCCAAATAATTTATGGATATGGCTTAAGTGCAATCATAACTATTTGGTTTTTAACGATTCATCGGCTAACTTTTCTTGAACCAGTATGGCTGTTCACTGAACCCGAATGGATTAT
>NZ_JBIMEV010000037.1:0-44423 GCF_051262595.1 Salipaludibacillus sp. CF4.18 | reverse complement strand
GAATAGCAATAGCTGAAGACCCCGCAGGACGGTTTTTGTCCGAGGAGACTAAAGCATTGCCCGCGGAAAGCGTCCGCCTACTAAAGCGGATTCGAGACTCCCTGTTCAAAAGCATCCAACAATCTCTATAAAACCAAGAAATTTATAGATTATCTGTTAAAAAAACTAAAAATCCTGTATTAACTAAACATGTTGGCCGTTAACTTCTTCTATGTTTTGCTGAGATTTTTCTTTCTCTTTTCCTAATTCTTTTTCTTCCGCTTCTTCTTGAAGTCTCTCTCGTTTTGCTTCAATCCCAAGAAATGTTCGATACGTAACGTACATTAAAATAAAGCTGAATAAACTAGGACCTACAAAGATAATTAATACAGGATAAAAATAAAATATGTGATAAATGGTTAAAAGGACAGCTATCGCATATATAGTTCGTATTGGATGATAGATCGATATTAAGATAGCATTTTTAAAATAACTAAAAAAAGAATTATTATAGTGAACAAACAATGGAATAATATAGATAAGCATTATACTGTAAATTAATGTGGTTAAAAGTAATAATATCGTAGAAATAAGTGGAATCCACTCTCCATCAACCGTAAAGAAGTTTAAATTGATATATAAGATATATCCTAGTCCAAACAGAATCCAAAATAAGAAGTTAGATTTTAAAAAGTCTGTACGATACAGATTCCAAAATGTTTTAAAAACTGGTATATCACTTTCAGACATTAAGTATTTCCTGCATACACCATACATGGCAACAGTACTAGGTCCTAACCCAAAAACAATCAGACCAAGTAAAGAAAAACAAATCCATAAAAAATTGACGTATACTAAAAAAATGGATATCTCACCAAATTTATAAAATTTACCCATAAACCCAGTACCGTTTAACAATTAAAACCTCTCCTTTCAATGTCTTCTGATAGTTTTAATTCTAGCATATAACTAGTCTTCAAAAACTTCCTGACTGAAATGTTATTAAACTTCGTCCTTCACTTGAATCGTAACAGGACCTATCAATCCTGATTTTAATGACAGGTTATCCATTTTATTTGCTATACTATTTGTAACCTCAACCTTGAGGGTATTTTTACCGCTTTTTAAATCGCTTGATTTCATTTCAAATTGGTAAGGAGCCCACATTTTCACGCCACTATCGTTCTCATTTATAAAAACATGAGCGAGCTCAAAAACTTCCCCTAGATCAATCGAAACCTTCGAGAGTAAATCTTCTTCGTTTAATTCAAAAGTTGTTTCATAGGTAACTTTTCCTGAAAAATGCTTCATTCCTGACCATTCTGTCCAAGACTGCAGTCTTTTTAGTGAAAAGGCTAATTTCTCATTCTTAATAGACCAGTCACTAGTTATATCGATTGTTCTGCCCGTTTTTGCTGAAACAGTTTGTTCCCTAATAGTTGGTTTTTGATTCGGGTCCACACAATAGATGAGTGATTCCCTTCTATTCAAGAAGATTGGTACACAATTACTTTCTGATTCTTTAATAGATGCTTCCCATGCGCTCCATACTTCCACTTTACCTTCTTCATTTACAGTTAATGTACCTCTATAAGCTGCTTCACCTTCATTAACAAACACATAAAATACCTTGTCATTTTTCTTGAGTTTACTTACCCTGATATCCTTCCCTTGAGGAGATAACAATACTTGTCGTTCATGAATGCCATCTAGTACATCAATAATAGAGTCATTCTGTGAAATCGAAACAGCATCCCTCAGTGGTGAATCTCCAAGACTAACAACTTTGCCACCGTCTTCTATGAACTGCGCTAATTTCCGCTCCACTTTTATATCTAATTGTTTACTAGCTTCCATAAGAAGCACACGATATTTTTGCTGTTTAATCTTGAGGAAACCTTTATCAATCCTTGAACTATTGAGAAACAATGATTCCTCCAAATAGTTAAACTCCACTTGATTTTCAAACAGAGGTTTCACTATTTCACATGGTAAATGATCTTCCTCACATAACACCGCTATTTCAGTTGTATTGACACTATCTGTCATTAACCAGCTCATCCGTTTGATATACTGGGCAAACTGTTTATAATAAGGCCACCAACTATTATTTGGTCCTACATCCGGAGGCCGTTCATGACTTCTCTTCATCCCGTCAATGGAATAATAAAAAGCATGTGGAGTAATGAGGTTTACCCCTCTAACAAACAGCCAATCAAAATACCATTTCATATCGCCAGGACTCAATGCCCAAGCGCTTTCTTTACCACAAACTCCTAACACTTCGTTTAAATTCCTACGTCTCCCACGATGTCTGGCAGCATCAGCAGAACACTTTCCAGCAGTAGTATGTTGCCCCTCTAGTGCCTTCCCGTCTTCAGGTGCAACCCAACGCCAAACAACGTCCTGTCCAGGGATTTGAAAATGTTCCAATAACCCAATATCATCACTAGCTGCCGGATGACCGGTTAACGAAATATGATGTGACTGGCACCAATCACTTATTGGTTTGTAATACGATGCTGTTAATTTCTCATTTACAGTTTTCCGATATGCTTTTCTAATTTCCAAGGAATGAGACTCCGCATCAAACCAAAGAGCTGGCAAATATGATTCCTCATTTCCTGCCCGTATGTAGAATGCGAGAAAATCATTAGTCCACGGCATCAAGTTTGCATCCGAGTTTCTGCCTAGCATATCCGGTTCATCCGTAAACATCGCAATAACAGTATTACCGAAGTATTCCTTTAATGCCGAGTAGTAGTTGTCATGTGTAAGGTGAATATATGTTTTCATAGCATCAGGATTCAGCAGGTCGGCAGATTTAGGTGCAGCTTCTTCGCCATCATCCTCACCGAAATGAATACCTCTAATTGTTCCATTAGTATACGTCTCAATAAAAAGTAGAATCGACCATTCACTGTCATTCGGCGGCGAAAACGATATTTGTTCACCCTGATCACCGATTACCTTCGTCTTTTCGAAATTAATAGCTGACTCGGAAAGTTTTTCAACTGCTTGAATAGAGACAAGTTGTTCCCCGGATGATACTACTGTGGAAATAGTATTATCTCCTTGTTCACAAGGGTATTCCACCATCTTGAGACCTCGACTAGCAAACTCAGGATTCTTTTTAACAACTTGCCCATTTGCAGAACCGGAAGGATACATGCCTTCATCATATAGAATGACAGTCATCCCTAAGTCATTTGCTTCTGCTACTGCAACTTGAACCAGTTTCATATAAGCATCAGATAAATAACCTATTTCTTTCGGAATGCCAATTCGAGGATGCAGAACAAACCCAGTAACCCCTTTATCATAAAAATCATGGATTTGTCTTATGATTTCTTCTTTTGTTAACTGGTCGTTCCAAAACCAGAAAGGAATTGGCGTATATTCATCTGAGGGACTCAAAAATTGTTCTCTTATGCTCGCCACAGTCATTTCGTCACACCTGCCTTTGGCTCCTCATACAACTTCGTTTTTCCATTTACTAGGCTCATCATTATTCGAGTTTTCCAGTGCCTTTTTAAGTTTCATTGTTTCGATCCCAGCTAATAAGACGATCCCTGTTCCATGTGTGTCATTTAAAATCCATGTTAGATCATTCTTATAGTAATCACCTGTAAAAGAATAGCCTGACCCCTGGCAAACGCCATATACATTTCCTTGTTTATCAATGGCTCTTTTTGCCATTCCTTCCCATCCGCGATAAACAGATTGAACGTAGTGCTCCTTATTCTTTAACCACCCATGACGTATCCCTCTCGAAAATGCACAAACAAACATCGATGTACAGGATGTTTCTTCATATGATTCTTGATCGGTTAATACTTGGTGCCACATGCCATTTTCACCTTGTAGCCGGGTAAATCCCTCTGATAATTCACGGAAAAAAGTAAGAAGTTCATTTCTTTTATCATGACTTTCAGGTAAGACAGCCAACAACTCGGATAGAGAAAATAATACCCATCCATTCCCCCGTCCCCAAGGTACATTCGTAGCAGTATCAAATTTAAAATCATATACGTGTGACATGATTTTTAGTTCAGGAATATATAAATACTTCTTATATTGTAAGAATTGATGTACAGCATCCTCTAAATACGACGGATCACCTGTTTTTTTATAATAGCGGCATAAAAATGGTGTACTCATATATAAATCATCACACCATATCGTATCTTTCATGAAATCTACGCTTCCAAATCGGCGGTATAAAGTGCCATCAGCAAGTCGATCCTGAATATTTGTAATATGGTTTACGATGTCGTCCGCTATATGGGTTGCATCTTTAATCTGTGCAGTTTCTTCGCTTAAAAGCATGGTTGCTCCGAATGAACCACAGTCATCCAGACTATCAATCGCTGACAGTTGATTGTTTATACCCGCAGCACCATATTCATCTTTATCCCAGAGTGAATACTTATATAAAGCCGTACTCGTCTCCATATGTTTTATGACATATTTGATGATGTCACCGCGCTGAAGCTCTTTTCCAGTCTCAATTAATCCGTATAACGTAACGCCCAACGGATAATCCCACTTTCCGAACAAGCGATTTTCCAGGTATGGTCTGACCCATGTATTTGGCTGATTAAGCCTCCAAAATATCCTAGAGTCTGCCCCTTCCTTGAGTGAATCCATACTCTTCAGTGTATTTAAGTCCAACACTTGATTTCTATCAAAGGGTCCAACGAATAACCAATGATCATTCGCCCCCTTCACCGGATAAGGAAGTTCAAATTCCACACCCTCTTGAGTCGTTTCTAAATGAAACCCCCAGTTTTCGGTTAAACAAGTACTCTTGACGAGAACGTCGCTCACTCCAAAAGGTAAATCAATTGCAAGATGAAAAGATCTACTTGCATCTGCTTTAAAAACTACTATTTCATTAATAAATATTTCCAAGGCACCTTTACATCGACCACTTAAGGTAATCTCTTTTTGCTCAAAGGATGTGTTTTTTATTTTTGTCCAAGCAATTGCATAGTTATTGTTTTGTTCGCCAAACATTCTTGCCATTTGCAAAGCTTGGTCGGGTTCTTCCTTAGGAAACCAATTTACTGAATCTAATTCAGAAACTGGAGCATTTAAAGGTTCCGTGAACACCCATCCTTCTTGACCTTCCTTTTCCTTTAGAGGAGACAAAAAGTGCATCGGATGCCTTTTGAAAGAACCTGTGCCAAAAATCCCGCCAATTCCAGAGGTTGTTTTCATAAACCTTAATAAAAAGTGATTCCAGCCTTTTTTTAATGTTAGCTTAAAACCGCTTCTTCTCTTTGGGTCTAACTCTTCGACGATCGTGGAGCGATAAACAAGTTCATCATTCAGATATACTTGAACCGGACCGTAACAATTCAAGGCAAACATAAAATCTGCTTCATCGTCCTGCCATATCTTTGCCCATGCATAGATGTACTGTCCATCCTTACATCCAGGGAATTTTTCACTAAAATCTAAATCGTACCGATAATCCAGTAACCTAGTTAATCCGCTTTTGTTAAATGCCCGATAAACAACAGGATGAGGCGGATTATCCCCTATATAGCGGCCAGCAATCGTGGTTAACATCTCTGCCACATCATCAGTTAACTTGCTATAAATGCTTTCATTTAAATCTATATAGGTTTCCAATCATCTCACTCCATTTCTATCTGTGAATGTTTACTAATTCATCCACTTTTACTGCTTGGCCTGTGCGTAGAGATATGTTTCCAGCAATACCAGTGAGGATAGACATCGCGCCATCAACATGCGAGGCTGCTCGATGAAATTCATCTTCTTCAGGAGTACCGAAAATATCTCGTAATAGAGCGGGATCTCCACCTCCATGACCACCTTCACCCTCTGAAACTTCTACTTCATAAGGCTTTCCGAACATAGGCAGCACATGAATAGACTTCTCTTCAATCGCCCCTTCATCTGCCTTTTCTCCACCCGAATTAATATACGACTGTTCTCGCACCTTTACTTCAATTCTTCCCTTACTACCATTAAAGGAAATAATAAATCCTTCCCAAGGTAAGTAAGCATTTAACGAATACGTTAACATCGCCTTGTTTTTATAAGTAACCATCACTCCTAATGTGTCTTCAATGTTTATTCCATCTCCAAACACACTTTGGTCACGTTGGTAGCCATCTTCCTTCTCGGCATCTAAGTACATCGCTTTCAAATGCTCATTATCTTCCATGTGTATCGCAAATGGATCTTCCTTTGCATATTCACTTCCATGTGCCCGTTGATAAAATTTCGTAACACCTCTAGACTCTGCGTTTTCTTTTCCATAAAAACGAAGTCCTCCATTTGCATAAACTGTTTCAGGTTCCGTTCCAAGCCAAAAGTTAACTAAATCAAAGTGGTGGGTCGATTTATGTACGAGTAACCCGCCACTGTTCCGTTTATCCCGATGCCATCTCCGGAAATAATCAGCACCATGCTGGGTATCTAATGCCCACTCAAAATTCACTGAATAAACATCCCCAATCGTGCCATCTTTAATGAGCTCTCTAATTTTTGTATTGTGTGGTGCATAGCGGTAATTAAATGCTACACGGACTTCTTTTCCGGTTCGATGAACTGTATCAATAATTTCTTGACACTTTTCTGCATCGATGGTCATTGGTTTTTCTGTAATCACATGACAGCCAAGTTCTAATGCTTTAATAATGTATGTATGGTGCGTACGATCCACCGTTGTTACGATCACGAAATCAGGTTTTTCTTGTTCAATCATTTTTTCAAATTCATCACTTAAGTATGTTGGGACAGCCGGGTGATCATATTTCTTTTGTAATAAGGTGTTCGCATAATCCATTCTAGTTTGGTTGATATCACAAAACGCCCTTAATTCTCCCGTTTCCTTGAATTCGCTAGTCAAAGCTCCATAGAAAAACTCTGCCCGACCGCCTGTTCCGATTAACACATATGTCTTTTTCATTGGTCATCTCCCCTTACTCATTTTCTTTAATTACTATTGTAGCCATAGCAGTTCAAACTACGGCTACTTTTTCTATGATGACTGATTTCACTTTAACCCTTCACTGAACCTAACATCATTCCTTTAGCAAAGTGCTTTTGTAAAAATGGATAAACCAACATGATTGGTACAGTAGCTACAACTATGACAGCCAACTTAAGTGATTCATCAGGCTGTTCAACCAGAGTATCCACTTCACCAAATTGCGTATCAGCCATCGTCATAATGTTTTGCAGTAATAGCATCACAGGGTACTTTGAATTATCACTTATATATAAAAGTGCATTGAAATAGTCTCCCCAGTATTGCACTGCGTAAAACAAAGCGAAAGTTGCGATGATCGGTTTTGATAAAGGCAATGCAATTTTCCAAAATACCCCTAAATCGGTACATCCATCAATACGTGCCGACTCTTCCAACTCTTTAGGAATATTGCGAAAAAACGAAATAACAATAATTAACCACATCGGATTCATTGCAATTGGCAAAATTAATGCCCATAAAGAATTTAGTAAACCTAAGTCCCTTATTAGAAGGTATGTAGGTATCATCCCACCTTGGAAAATAATTGTAAAAATAACAATATAAATATACCACTTATGCCCAATTAAGCGTGATTTCGATAAGGCATATCCCATTGTTAAAGTTAATGATAAACTAATTAACGTCCCCGCTATTGTGACAAAGATAGAAACCCCTATACCTCTAATAAATGTAGGTGTGGAGAAAATATACTTGTAAGCATTAAGGGAAAATGTTTCTGGTATAATGAAAAATGCTCTTCGCGCTAGCTCTGATTCGGTTGAAAACGATCCAGCTATAACATAGAAAAATGGTACAATCATAGCCAGTGCAATAATGGCTAGAATGATGTAGTTAAAAACATCAAATACTCTGCCTAATGGTGTATTATGCGATTTCACAACCATTACCCCCTCTATTTATGAAATAGATTTTAAAATAACGTTTCCTGGTTTAATCTTTTGGCTATATATCTTGTCGATAAAATTAATATAATTCCAACGACACCCTTGAATAAACCTACTGCAGTACTGTGGCTGAATGCACCTTGGGTAATACCGGAAAAGTAAATATAAACATCAAACACATCAGCTACAGAGCGATTTAAAGAATTCGTCATTAAATAGATTTGTTGAAATCCTTGATCAAGAAAATTTCCCATCCGTAAAATTAACAAAATGACAATAACGTTGCGTATTGCTGGTAATGTCACGTGCCACATTCTTCTAAATCTGCCAGCCCCATCAACGATTGCCGCTTCATATTGTTCGGAACTTACACCAGATAGTGCTGCTAAGAATATAATTGTTCCAAATCCTGCATCTTTCCAAATTTGCTGTCCAATGATCATCGAGCGAAACCATTCCGGACTGGACAAGAAGTTAAAGGTTTGTCCTGTTAAACTCTCAATGATTACATTTACAGCCCCACCGCTTGTCGTTAAGAAAACGTAGGATAAACTGGCTACGATTACCCATGACATAAAGTTAGGGATATAAATAACCGTTTGGATGATTCTTTTATACTTGGTAAATCTAATTTCATTTAACATCAGCGCCAAAATTATCGGAGCTGGGAAAACAAATATCGTTTCATAAAATGCCAGAACCAATGTATTTTTTAGTATTCTGTAAAAATCAGGATTCTGAAATAATCTTTCAAAATGAGTAAAACCAACCCACTCACTGGCCCAAAAACCTAAATAAGGAGAATAATCTTTGAATGCAATTAAAGCGCCCCACATTGGAACATATTTAAAAACAAGGAACCAGATGAGCCCTGGCAATAATAATAAAAACAGCCATTTATCCCTTTTTAACATTTTCCATTTAGATACTTTACGAACTGATATTGGTTCTATTGAAGTACTATGGTCCACATCTACTTTTGGCATATTGTTTCTCCTTTCATTTTGATGAAAAGCAGGGGAGGATCCCCTGCTCCATCAGGCTAATAGGGATTTTTTACTCAGCTGCCTGAGATTCTTCATAAGCCTGATTAATTTCGTCAATATATTCAGTACCGCCAGCACCCATCCATCTTTCTATTTCTGCATCAAATTCTGCATCATCAATTTGTCCAACAATGTACTGAATACGAGCATCATCAATAATATTGTCTAACTGTTGTCCTCTTTCAGTATAAGTTGGAGAAATCAATGGTTCTGCAGGATTAGCTACGACAAACTCCATATTTTCTTCCATCAGTGCATCTGCTTTCTCTTGCAATGCGGTTTGTGGTTGTACCATAAAGTTTTCTTCAGGAATAGCCATTTGGAACTGATTTAAATCAGAAACTTCACTTTCAAACTTTGTTCCTCCATCTGCTTGTGAAGTAATATCAAGAACGCCGTCTACAATTTCATGGTGAACACCTTCCACACCTATATAGGCAAGATTCTGAACTTCTTCATCGTTCAAATCGTCTAGAAATTGCAATACTCGTTTCAATTCTTCTTCCGTTTCTACAGCTGTTTTGGAAATAGCAAGCATACCTGCATATCCTGCAGTTGGTAACGTATGCATTCCATGAGGCCCTTCAACTGCTCCAAAAACATCTAAAATTTGATTTTCTTCCGTATAGCCTTCCGTGATTTGATTTTGAATTCTATTCGCTGCATCAAGCACGTCTACAAAAACACCTGCTTCTTGATTTACGAGCGGTTCCGTCCACTGTCCGGAATCCATTACAGCAAAGTCTTCATTGACCAATCCTTCATCATATAACTCCTTGAAAAAAACGAGTGCTTCACGGTATTCATCAAATGTGAAATCCGGAGCTAGCTTATTATTTTCATCAAAGCCCCACTGGTTAGGTGCCCCCATCCAAACTTGCATCGTATTCCATGGCCCTTCCCATTCAGATACGACCATTCCATACGTATCATCTTTACCCGATTGGTTTGGATCATCATTTGTAAAGGCTCTTAGTACTTCGTGAAATTCTTCTATTGTTTCAGGCATTTCTAAACCAAGATTATCTAACCATTGTTTATTAATTGCGGCACCATTTCTTCCAAGTGGTCTTGCACGATACACACCATAAATTCGGCCATCAATCGTTGTATTATTTAATACAATTTCATTCGCCTGGCTTAAATTTTCATAGTCATCTAAGTGATCTGTTAAGTCCCAAAATGCACCATCCCTTGCGGCGTTGATAAAACTTGGTTCTTTGTTTGCAACCATAATTTCTGGGAATTCCCCTGAAGCCAACGTTACATTAAAACGATCCTCATAATTTGCATTGGCTACAAACTGTAAATCGATATCTGTATTCGTATACTCTTCTATTGCCTGTAAAGCGGGACTATCTTCGCCAGCAGGCTCAGCTGCAAAGGATGGGGCCATAATAGATACTGACAACCTCTCTTCTCCGCCGTCAGAATTTGAATCAGCATCTGCATTCGCCTCTGAATTACTATCATTATTACAACCGGCAAGTAAGAAAACAAAAAGTCCTAGTGAAATACCTAAAGATGTTTTTTTCATTTGTACATTTCCCCCTTATTCTAATTGAGTGAATCGAACCATCAATACATAGAACCTTTTTTATAGAACTTTCATTTCCCCCCTTTGCTTCAAAGCATGAATTAAATTTTCCAAGGTTCTCCGGTTCACACCCTAAATATAAAGCGTTTACATTTTTCCAACAACATTCAATTTTTGCTATCCGTTATTACAAGGAATACATATGTAAAAACCTTATATGTAAACCTTTTCACTCGAATTTGCACTTTCTTGGCAAACCACACTTTCTTGCAATACAGCATCTATTCATAACCTAAGGTAGGAAATAAAGTACTTCTCTGCTCTAATTAAAAAACAACACAAAAGCATTACTAACCCCCAATAATAATTGAAGGGTTAAGTAATGCTTCCTGTTAATCATTGTTCATTAGTAAGCTTTTTCCGGTATTGACTCGGAGTAACACCAACCTGCTTTTTAAAAATACGATTAAAATAACTATGCCGGTAACCTACTTCTTCAGCAATATCGTTAATTTTCATATTTGTTTGCAGAAGTAACTCTTTTGCTTTATCCATTCTTAATCCAGTCAAGTAGTCTATGAAATTAACACCAATCACTTTTTTGAAAGCTTTACTTAACGTATACGGATTCGTTTTTACATCATCCGCACAGCTTTCTAACGAGACATCCTCCTTAAAATTCTCTTGAATATATGTGCAAACTTGTTCAACAACACTTTTCATTTCAATATTAACTCTTCCCTCTACTTTCTGAACAAAAGGAGTAATGACTTCATCTCTTAACCAAATGACCATTTGTTCAGGTTCGCGCAGGTGAGTCACTTCTTCAAACATATTCTTCCCTTCAAAAATCTCATTTGGGTGAATTCCGGAATACAGTATTTCATGTTGAATACTACTAAACAATTGTGTAATTGCTGGTAAAATGTTAATTTCTTTACTTCCTTCTTCAATAAGTTCCTGTATAAAATCCCTTATTAATTTCTCCGCTTCATCGATATGTCCTATTCGGATAGCTTGTAAAATTTCTTTTTCAATTTCAAATGGATAGTGAATATAATTTAAGTTTTTAGAAGGTTCCATCGTTTGTAAATCAATGATTTGATTTTCATCTTCAAAATTACGATACCGTTTTCCCTGTCGTACCTCTTCAAATAAGTACGGAATACGTTTTATTTCTTCATCCGGTTTACTTATCGTTACCGTTACTTGTGTTTGAAGTACTCGATTAAGAATATCCGTAATTTGTTCAGAGAAGCCATGTAATTCTGCTCTCATTTCTTTATTACTAGGATAAACAATGAGGACTACTGTCGATAGATCATAAAAATTGATGACATTATATTGATCAAATCGTTGGTGTGAAGCTTCCTCCATTATGTTTGTCAACGTAAAATCAACTAAACTTTCATCTTGCTTCATAAGTGCCCCTTTGGATTCATGTAAACCTAATACTTGAATATCAATCACTACAAAGGAGTGTTCCTTTAATTCCCATCCATAGTTTTGCATTCGATTGTATAAATCTTGTTCTGTATAATGATACAAATACCCTTGAATAAGTTGCAGTAGAAAACTATTCCTTAATTGAGGCAGCTGTGTCGTTAACCGATTTTGTAATGATTTACTTTCCTTTGACAATTCATTAAATTGCTGTTCAATTAGTAAGAACTCATCCTTTTTTTCATCATTTGACCACTTATCCTCGGCACTAAGTACCTTTATCAGTTTTGCTACGGGACTATATATCTTTTTAGAAACAAACCACGATAAAATTAAAGCCAATAGTAGCCCTGCCAAGCTGATGAGGATAATAATCTTTGATATAAAAACGATTGGCGTTGTAATCGAGGACATTGGTGCAGCTGATACATATGTCCATTCAGAGTCTATTCTCTTCATTTTCCCATAAGAAACAGAATACGTTTCATCTGAATATTCAAAAGTAAAAGAACCCGCTGGCCCATTGTCAAATTCATTTAGTAATCTCTCTCTCACCATCTGATTAAATGATTCTTCTCCTGTACTGTTATCAGCTACTAAAACATTATTATCTTCATCTAACAAAAATGTTGCACCTTTGTCATATGGAGTTAATGCTTTAAATATATCAGCCACCTTCGCACGGTCTAATATTAAAATAATAGATCCGAATGGGGCATTGCTGTTTCCAGGAATACTATGAGTAAGAACAAGCGGGGTTGGGTCTTCAAACTCACTTTCATTTGGAGAATAATAAAGTCGATTCCAACTTATATTCTTGTGATTTGCTAAAATTGACTGATAAAATTCATGTTCTTCTTCCTCAAGTACGTTATAGCTCGGTTTAAATATTACAGGTGTTGGAGAATCAACATAAAGCTCCACCTTATCAATCATCGGATTACTCCCCTGTAAAACAAGAAGTGTTCGAACGATATCACGAGTGTCTTGAAAATTTTCTACATAATTAAGATCCATTAATGACGAATTGAATCTAGGTTCAAATGCCCAATGTGAGACAGAAGTCTCAAGATAATCAAATTGATCATTTATGTTTTCTGCTCGCTGTATTATTTGACTTTCATGCATTTCCTTAAGCGAATCCTCCACTTCACTAACTCCAAACCAGTAAATACCAATCCCTGATATTAATCCTGGAGTAAACGCAATCAAAAGAATTAGAATAAAACTTTTACGAAAATACTGACTTTTCCAACCATATGTATTTTTCTGAGTATTCTTGAGATGTTTAAGCACTCAGTCCCCCACCTTATTCCTGTATCGTTTCCCCACCAATTATGTAAGCATTATCATTATACTACACTAGTCTGAATTTTTGTGCGGTATTCTGTCGAATAATCTAGATGTTTGCTAAACTACTAACCGTATTTGTTACTCTAAACCCGATTTAATGCCGAAAAAAGCATAAAAAAGTACCACACTTTCCCTCAAGAAAACATGGTCAAATCTATATTTTTTTAACTTCCCAAATGTAACCACATTCTTGTTATCACTGCAAGAAGTATGCAAATGAGTAAAGGGTTATAATTGTGTATATTTTTAAAATTGAAAGCGAATTATTGAATTCAAAAAGGCCAATCGAGCCGATAGTGTTAATCTTGGTTCCATTTAGACTAGCAAGTCTAGCTAAGTGTAGTTATAATCTCTTTATAGTAACACTCAGTATGGCAACATCCTCTGAATGTAACTATAACTTCCTATGGTTAATTCAATCTAATCCTGGGCAGCTAGTGTCACTATCCACGCTCCTAATAGGAGAAAGACTGTCTACGTGTAGACAGCCTTTCATTTGAAAATAAAAACTGTAACGACTACTCTTTTATCTTCCCTAACTTCAATCCATTGTTGTTTACTATCGGTAAAAAACATGGTCTTATATTCGGGGTGGAATTTGGTGAACAACAAAAGGGTCTCTCTTCGAATTTCTTCTTTTTTCTTAGACAAATACCTTCATCGGTTTATCCTCTCATCGGAAGTTGACTCCCTCCAAACTCGCTCCCTTCGTGAACACTCTTTCAATCTGTTTCTCCACTCCTGGATCTTCCACTAGTGGTGGTGCATGATGAGTTTTAATACGAGCATCAATAATCATTGTTTCACAAGACCAATGTTTGTTTTCATAAGAACTGTTCACTCCGTATATGTCATGAGAAGGATTACTTCGTGTGAAAGTAGCCCAAAGAAAATTTTTGTCTGTCGCACTCATAAATGTACTGTCATCACATAATACGATCATCGGGCACGATTCTACGGGACCCTTTGCTTGAATCGTATCATCTAACTCTTTTAATTCTTTTTGCGCAAGATCATAGTTTTGGAATTCCGGTCCCTCTATGGCTACAACTCCCGGCATTACTAGTTGAGGATTTCCAAACTTACTAATATCTTTTAAACCATCAGGCACATCCGTACACAACTCTCTTTTTTTATCGCCGTAAGCAGCAATAACAACTTTGCTTCCTTGATTTAACCCAGTCCCTGAATAGTCAAGTGTATCCATCGTTGTATTTGTGTAAAAATGAAGATCTCTTTTCAGATCAATCCGTTCTAATATATACTTCAAAAATGCCGTTTCATCATGAGAATTCAAAGGAATATCCTCTTCGGCAGTAATAAATAAAAACTTCGCTAAACTTAGTTGTCCAGTTCCTAAAATTTTATTTGCAATCGTAAGGATTTCTGTTGGTTGTTTTACTTGTTGATAAGGAGTGTATCGTTCACTCCCAATTGCAAAAAGTAGCGGGTGGACCCCTGCAGCATCAACAGCATGTACTTCTTTTACACCAGGTAGTTCTTGTTTTACCGCACCACCAGTTAACTCATGAATCATTTCCCCAAATACCGTATCTTCTTGAGGCGGTCGACCAACAACCGTAAAAGGTAGAATCGCATTAGATTTCGCATAGACTTTATGTACTTTCATTACCGGAAATGAATGAGTAAGACTGTAATACCCTAAGTGATCCCCAAAAGGTCCTTCAGGTTTCGTATCATTCGGGCGAATCTCACCAGTAATCACAAAATCTGCATCATTACTAATACAATAACCATCGATATAGCTATACCGAAAGCGACGGCCAGCTAGTAATCCCGCAAAAGTCATTTCACTCATTCCCTCCGGCAAAGGCATGACCGATGATAGAGTGTGCGCGGGAGGTCCACCTATAAAAATACTGACTTTTAAAGGTTTTCCAAGCTTATTTGCTTTGGCTTGATGAACCCCTATACCTCTATGAATCTGATAATGGAGACCAATTTCTTTATTGGTCTCATAGTCGTTTCCATTAAGTTGAACACGATACATTCCAAGATTCGAATTCATAATCCCCGGCTTGTCCGGATCTTCCGTATACACTTGAGGCAACGTGATAAATGCCCCGCCATCCATTGGCCAATGTTGAATAGAAGGAATATCTTCAATGCTGATTTCTTCCATAGTAACGGGAGCATTTTTATTTTTCTTAACCGGTAAAGCAGTCGAAGCTGCTAATCCTGTTTTCACGTGTTTAAATGGATTTTTTAACGCCTTTATTGGATCGTTGCGCAAAGCAATGACCGTTTGCACGGAGTCCCATGTACTGCGAAAAATAAATTTACTTCGCTCAATAGTACCAAAAAGATTGGATACCGCTTTGAATTTACTGCCTTTTACATTTTCAAATAACAAGGCAGGCCCTCCAGCCTCATATACTTTCAAGTGAATCGCAGCCATTTCCAGGTACGGATCTACTTCTTCTTTCACGCGTACTAAATGACCGTTTTTTTCTAAATCAACAATACAATCTTCTAAATTCTGATACATAATAGACATGCTCCAATCTCTTTAAACTTACGATATATAAGAGAGTTATTTTGCTAGCTATAACTAAATTTCATACATATTAAACTACTTCTATATTCGCATAATCTGGCGTAAAAGAGAAGTAGCTCATCATCTATCTTTCATGTACGTAAATCGAGTTGTTAGATAAAGAACCCGCGGAAAGCGTCCACCTGTAGTGAATTCAAGTATCCCACTGTTCAAATTCAAAACAACAATCAGTGATAACAGTGCCATTATTTTAAAATAACACTTGTGTAAGCGTTAAACATATTGCTATTCCTATGTTCATCACTACAATTAGTTTGATTTATAAGTATTTTCTGAAAATAAGGGTTGTTTTTCTTGCTTTAAGTCGTTAAACTATTTTCTATAGTTAAATAATATGACATACATCAGGGAGACACACACTATGATAACTTTCTTAGTTGCAATTATATTACTTATTGTCGGATACATCGTTTATTCCAAAGTAGTCGAACGAATTTTTGGAATAAATGACTCACAACTAACACCCGCTTATACGAAATCAGACGGCATGGATTTCGTCCCAATGAGTTGGTGGAAAGGCAGTCTCATTCAATTATTAAATATCGCAGGTTTAGGTCCAATATTCGGGGCCATTCTAGGCGCTTTATACGGACCAATTGCCTTTATATGGATTGTTGTAGGCTGTATTTTTGCAGGAGCAGTGCACGACTATTTCTCCGGAATGCTTTCCATACGTCATAACGGGGAACAATACCCAACACTCGTAGGAAGATATTTAGGAAAAACAATGCAAGGCTTCATCAATGTTATTTCTATTTTATTAATGGTACTAGTTGCCGCTGCATTCACAGCAGGTCCAGCACAGTTAATTTCAGAAATCACACCGCTAAGCTTTATCGTGGCTCTTATCGCGATCTTCGGTTATTTCGTATTAGCCGCTCTTTTACCAGTAAACAAAATTATCGGGAGAATTTATCCGATCTTCGGGGCAATCTTAATTTTCATGGCCGTCTCGATTGCTATATCCTTACTGTTTTCTGACACATCTATCCCTAACCTAACGTTCGCTAATTTACATCCAGGAGATTTACCGATTTGGCCATTATTAATGGTAACCATTTCCTGCGGTGCAATTTCCGGATTTCATAGTACGCAAAGTCCCATCATTGCTAGAACGTTAAAAAAAGAATCTGACGGCAGAAAGGTTTTCTATGGTGCAATGATTGCAGAAGGAGTTATTGCGCTGATTTGGGCAGCTGCCGGCATGACTTTTTTCGGCGGAACAGAAGGTCTTCAAGCAGCTTTAGCTGCCGGTGGGCCAGCTGGTGTTGTAAACGAAATATCAACAAGCTTATTAGGTACTCTAGGTGGAATTCTTGCTATTTTAGGAGTTATTATTTTACCTATTACAACTGGAGACACGGCAATTCGTTCATCTAGAATGATGCTGATTGAACTATTAAGTAAAAGTTTTAAGAAAACGGAAGGCGCTAGTCAGGGAAAGGGAAAATTCATCGTTATTATAGCAACGGTGTTTATTATGATTCCTACTTTCTTCTTATCTACCATCGACTATTCGTTTTTGTGGCGCTACGTCGGGTGGACGAACCAAGTTGTTGCTACAGTAATGCTCTGGACCGGAGCTATGTATTTACTTAAAAATAGTAAATTTCACTGGATATGCGGCATCCCGGCTATTTTTATGTCAGGAGTCGTATGTACGTACATTTTCTATGCACCAGAAGGATTTAGCATGGGATACAATATTTCGCTTGTTATTGGAACAGCGCTCACGTTGATTATTATTGGCTGGTATATAAAACAAATAATCTCACACAAAAATAATAACTCAGATTCTCAACACACTGCAGCTTAATACTAGATCAATTATGGAAAGCACAAGCTACTCGCTTGTGCTTTTTCACTTTTTTACTAATAACTGTCTATATCACAAACAGTGAATAAATTAAACACCGATAGAAAAACTACTCTCAGAGGATTGGTGATTGAATGACGATTGGAATGTTTTTAGACCGTGATGGAGTGATTAACGAAGTATTAAGTCACAGGGTAAAGTTTGTGAACAAGCCTAAGGATTTTTATTTATTAGAAGGGGTTGGCGAAGCGATTAAACTGTTTAATGAGGAAGGATTTAAGGTTTTTGTAGTCACGAATCAAGGTGGTATCGGACTTGGTTTTATGGAGGAAATTGCCTTGCAAAATGTACATAAAAAAATGCAGGATGATTTAGCTGTATATGGAGCCAAAATTGATGACATCGCTTATTGCCCTCATAAGCCACACGCTATGTGTGCATGTCGCAAGCCGAAGCCGCAAATGATTTTAGACCTCGCTATAAAATATGATATTGATCTAGCCAATAGTTTTATGGTCGGTGACCGAGAGCCGGACATTGAGGCTGGAAAGGAAGCCGGGGTGCAAACCATTCTTGTTGGGGATCGTAAAAAAACTCATGCAAATGCAGACATGATTTTCCCTGATCTGATATCCTTTGCTCATTGGATATGTAAAAAGTAAACGAGTGTTAAAAGATTAATGCGATCTTTTAACACTAGTTGTAAATAATTGATAGTACTCTAATACTTCTCTGCGTCAAAATTTTGAAACACATACTTATCGTAAATCGGAAAAACTTCTTTGCCGATTAAGTGATTGATGATGACTTTATTTCGATGAACGGCAAGGCCTAAGTTTGTCGATCCTACTCCATGTGAATGTGAAATTCCACTATGGACATAAATTTGGTTAGGAATATTCAGACGTAAACGATAATCAGCCTCGACTTCATACCTGCCTTGATCATCCCAGGATATATAAGATCTTAACTTATTAATCATACCAGGAACATTAGGACGATAGCCAGTCCCTACGATTACGACTTCACTTTCTTGTGTGAATGCTTTATTTTGTTGCCATTGATTACATTGGATCTCATATAACTCTCCTTTTTCTTTTATTCCTTTCACTTCTGTTAAGACCTGTAAATCAACATTCATTTCTTGTCCAGAAACCGAATTTTCATAAAGTAAATTATAAATATCGGTAATGGTATGCGAGCTAATACCTTTATAGAGCAAATCTTGCGATGCAAATATTTCGTCCTTTTTTTCTTGAGAAAATTGGTAAAAGTAATTCACGTAATCTGGTGAAAATTGTTCCACACTTAATTTTGATTCTTCCATAGACAAAAAGCTTCTCGAACGAGTGATCCAATTCAATTGATAGTGATGCATCATCCGTTCTTTTAACAATTCGCGAAACACTTCTGCGGCGCTTTGACCTGACCCAACGACAGTAATCGATTTCGCTTTTCTACATCGATCTTGACGTTCTAGAAACTGAGAAGTGTGAAAAACATTTTCTCCTGAAAGGCTTTGGTATGATTCAGGCATCACAGGATCACTGCCGGTACCTATCACAAGGTGTTTACCTTTATATGTAGTTGTCTCTTCCGTATGGATATCCTGTACGGAAATGATAAAATATTCTCCCTTTTCGATGTAATCTAACTCTACGACCTTTTTTCCAAAATGACAATTTTTCAATTCTTTAGCAGCCCACTGACAATAATCATTGTATTCTCTTCTTGGAATATCCAAGCGCTGTAAAAAATAAAATGGGTACAAGCGATTTTTTTGAGATAAATAATTCAAAAAACTATATGGATTTGTTGGATCCGCTAACGTTACCAAGTCTGCCATAAAAGGGACCTGAAGTCTTGTACCTACAATTAACATGCCTGGATGCCAATCAAAATGAGGTTTTTGATCAAAAAAAACAGATTCCACTTCCGGAAGTTCATCGAGTAAAGCCGCAAGACTCAAATTAAAAGGCCCTACTCCCACACCTACTAAATCATACACCTTATTATCCATCCTATCTTTCCTCCTCAAGTTCCTTTCCTCCTATTATTAGGAGAAAAGTCAAAAGTAATTCTTAAGGAAAGGAAGATATTATAAGGGAATGCTGAATAATAAGAAGCTCTTGAGTCACAAACCCCTTATCATTGGTTTTCCATTTCCTAGTTTATTAAACCGCGTTTGCTCATTTGAAAAAGACCATCTTCTTAGAATTAGGTGGACCACATGGTACGATGGCAAAGTGGCTCGTTACATTTTACTGTTTGAAAAAAATCCCTAATTTATTCCAAAAGAGTTTTCCAGTTTACGTATTAAATGAATAAGTTCAACCCATTCCTTTTTCAATTCTTCTCCAGTGTCATTTGTCGGTCTCATCATCGTTATATCCCTCCATTGACCATGTATCAATCAAATGTTGCAATTTCTGTAATTTTTTCAATAAAAATCTTATGACTTTTAAATTCATTAAAATCTAGCCACACAAAGATAAAAGGCGCATTAGTAAGTTATACTGACCATCTACTAAAAACTGTTCTATATATATCTTTGAATTGAATCGGTGTCTGGGTTGAGGGGGTTCCGTAGCCTGAAAGACAAATCCCAGATTAGAAGAATAAGAGCTTATAAATGAAGAAAAGGTAAGGGATCATAAATCAGCAAGATAAAAATAACCAAAATACCGGGACGACTACTACTATAGAGTAGGTAGAGGTAGCCCCTAAGATTTCAGTGAGATGTACCGTTTACGTAAAGGCTATTGAGTTTTTTTTCAATAGGCTGAAGCAACATGTTAAGTTCAAACGTTTTATGGAGTGAGTGAACCAGCAGTATAAAATCAAGTATGAGTCCTTATTCTGATGCGCCTTTCAGGCTGCGTAACCGGTAGTAGCTAAGCCCGTTGAACTGTTTAGCGTCCGCTTGTGTTTTTTCACTTTACTAATAACCAGCTGGATCTCAAACAGTGAATAAATTAACCCCCGTTTGAAAAACTAAGTCAGAGGACTGGTGATTTGATGACGATTGGAATGTTTTTAGACCGTGATGGAGTGACCTCCTTGCTGCTGCACATTGGATGTAATAAATAAGAGGGGCCTCATTAATGAGAACCCCTCGAAAGACTTATAAAAATAAAGGAATGAGCAATCCTGCCAATAAAAGGATCAAAGCTCCGCCTAACCTTGAAGCAATTTGAGCAAAGGGCATTAATTCCATTGATCTTGGAAGCAGATAGTACGGCAACGTCACCGGTTCCACCCATGTTCGCCATACAAAGACCAGCAGTGATTGCTGATTCAATAGGGTAGAAACCTACAAATTTCCCCATAATACCAGCTCCTATCGCTGCGCCTAGCACTACCGCTCCTACGATAAGGACATATTGTATGCTTAAAGCAGCCAAAACCGCATTTAAGTCTGTATATGCAACACCAATTCCAAAAAGTAGGGCTAATGTAAATGTTTTTGCAACGAATTGATACCATTGACTTGCCCCGTCTACGATGCTTTTTG
This sequence comes from Salipaludibacillus sp. CF4.18, assembly GCF_051262595.1. Classification (NCBI taxonomy): domain Bacteria; kingdom Bacillati; phylum Bacillota; class Bacilli; order Caryophanales; family Bacillaceae; genus Salipaludibacillus; species Salipaludibacillus sp. CF4.18. The sequence continues at coordinate 23,243 of NZ_JBIMEV010000037.1, read as the reverse complement.
GAATAAGATTGAAGATTTTTGCCATTGCTACAAGAATTCATTATAGCATAGGGTTGCTAAATGCTTTAACCATGTTCCGCTCTTATTACTATAAATATATTTTTTTGCAATTCTTTCACTTAGACCTTTTCAAAATTAACCAGACGATTCAAAGTTTCGGAACCGAACAATACACCTATTATGACACAAGACAAACCAATCCAGTGGCCAGGTTCTATCGATTCATTTAAGAATAAATACGACCCTAAAATGGAGAAGAAAGGAGTTAGATTTAAAAAAATAGCTGACTTCCCTGCACCTAATTCACGAATCGCAACATTGTATAAGAAATGGCCAATACCAGTTGCAACCACACTTGAAAAGATAAATATAAGCCAAATCTTCCAAGTACCTGTATCTAAGGCTGATAATCCATCAGGTTCTAATCCCTGACTTAATCCAAATAACATCATACTTCCTAATAACTGGCTAACACCGGTAATTAATAGAATATCGATATTATCTGATATTTTCTTGACAAATACAAATCCTATCGCCTGTACAATCACTGTACATATAAATAATAAATCTCCTAAATTAATGGATAAGGTGTATCTCGAACCAGCTAGCATGATTATAACGACTCCAACAAACCCAAACAAAATCCCTATAACTTTATGGATATTGAATTTCTCCTGTAAAAAAATAGCTGCAGCTACAGATGTAACAATTGGTACTGTCCCTAATATCAAACCACCGTTTACCGCAGATGTATGATTTAATCCAACTGACATAAAAAATTGATGACCTAATATCGTGGTTAATGATATTCCTAATAAGAATAAACCATCACGTTTCGACATCCTTTTCCACGATTTTTTGATCAAAATAAATGGTAAAATCGACAAAAATGCGATAAACACGCGTAAAGTTGTAATCGTTAACGTTGGAAATGTTGTTACGAGGACTTTAATAGCAATCACATTAAATCCCCAAACACACATGGTTATTACCAGTAAAGTATAAAGAAGTACCAATCGCATTTTAGAGCACCCTCTTTATATAAAATCTAAGGTCACTACTTATCAAGTAGTGACCTTCTTACGTTCATATTTTCATAATAATAGGTAAAACAAACAAATATAATTTAAAACCCAGATAAATCCCCAGAATGCCTGCTATTCCAGATAATGCCGGTGGTGCCGGTATTGGTAATTTTACCAATCCAAACACAAATCCAACAATAATTCCAGAAACAATAGCTAAAAATATTTGAATCATTTCCCCACCTTTTTCTAATCAGTTATTGACATTTAAATTTCCTTGAATTTTTTCACTTGTTCACGAATGGCTACTTCAGTCGGGAGACGTTCCACACTAGAGGCTCCAAAAAACCCGGATACACCAGTTGTATGATCCAATACATATTTGGCGTCTTCAGGCTCAGAAATTGGACCACCATGACAAATAACGATAATATCTTCATTTACAGATTTCCCAGCATCATGAATTTCCTGTACCAATTTAACGGACTCCTCTAAACTTAATGCAGTTTGTGCACCGATAGCTCCTTTGGTAGTTAAACCAACGTGAGCTACTAGCAAGTCTGCTCCAGCTTCTGCCATTTTAATCGCTTCTTCTTTGTTGAATACATATGGGGCAGTAAATAACCCTAGCTCTTTTGCTTTCCGAATCATATCTACTTCTAAATCATATCCCATCCCTGTTTCCTCAAGGTTTTGTCGGAATTGACCATCCGTCAAACCAACCGTTGGAAAATTTTGCACTCCAGAAAACCCCATATCCTTCAATTGTTTTAAAAAGTAGTCCATATCACGGAATGGATCTGTTCCACATACACCAGCAAGTACTGGGGTATCCTTTACAATAGTTAACACTTCATTGCCCATCTCTACCACAATTTGATTTGCATCTCCATAGGGCATAAGGCCTGCTAAAGATCCTCTTCCAGCCATTCGATAACGTCCTGAGTTATATATGATAATCAAGTCGATATCACCTAATTCTGCACTTTTCGCAGATAGTCCTGTACCTGCGCCACCACCTATAATTGCATTTCCATTCCTAATATTCTCCCTTAACCTATTTAATATTTCTTCTCTTGCTACTGTCATTCTATTCACCCTTCCTTTCTACATTAATTTTAATAATTCGTCTGCCATTAACTGTGATACGGAAGAATCATTTATGTCTTCCTCAACTTCAATATAAGGAATATGGTCTGCTAAATTTTCTTTAATAGTGTTAAATAATACTTTTCGCTGTTCATTTCCTTCAAAAGCCTGCCCCACTGTATCTAACATCGATACCCCGCCTTTTGGAAGAACCACAATTGTCTTATCGTGCGCTTTATTTAATTTATCAGCAATCATTTTTCCTAGTTGGCGGTTTTCTTCAACCGTTGTTCTCATTAATGTTGTTGTTGAATTATGTTGATAAAAAAGACGATCCTTAAATTCCTTAGGGACTGTTTCGGGAGGCCCGAAGTTAACCATATCTAACGCACCAACTGAAACAACTTGCGGAATTCCATGTTTGCTAGCACTTTCAAGACGGTCATCTCCAGGGCTGAAAATCCCGCCAACTAATAGATCAGCAAACTCTGTAGTTGTGATATCTACCACACCTTCTATAAATCCATCTTGAATTAAAGATTCCATAGCATCTCCACCTGTACCGGTTGCGTGGAAAACTAGTACATCATACCCCTTTGATTCTAATATTTCTCTCGTTTTAGTAACACACGGAGTCGTAACCCCAAACATCGTTGCGGCGATCATTGGTCTTTTTTCTATCTTAGGGGCATTATCAGCAAGTTGAACCATACCACTTATTGCGTTTGCCGCATTCTTTAATATATTAGCTGATAAGCTATTAATACCTGCTATATCTACCACAGAATACATCATCGTAATATCCTTATCTCCAACATACGGACGAGTGTTTCCAGAAGCGACAGTAGAAACAAGGACTTTTGGCAATCCAACAGGTGCACTCTGCATGGCTGTACCAGCAACTGTCGTACCAGCTGTTCCGCCCATACCGAAAATACCAGATATACTGTCTTCTGATAATAATTTTTGAACCATAGTATTAGCGCCTTTGGTCATGGTTGCTACAGCCGTTCCACGATCATTTTTTTCACGGAGTACACTAATCTCGTGACCACCAACTTTAGCTACCTCCGCACTGGTAATATCCCCCGTTAATTTTGATTCATAAATACCTGTGTTCATCAAGATTACTTCAATTCCATTTTTTTCTACTATTTTCTTCACAAAAAGAAATTCCTCTTCCTTCGTGTCTAGCGAACCAATCATTAGCACTTTTTTACCCATATCGATAACCTCCTCATTGGTTTATTTAAGCAAATTCTCTATAAACTCCTTTGTAAGGCGAACGACTTCTACTTCACCGATTTTATCCTGTTGATAGAAAGATGGATAATGCGTATCAATTGTTAAAATAACATCTGGATCCCCACTTACAAGCGCTTTCAATATTTCTTCATGTTTAAAATCATCCCTGCCTGCAATCGCAAAATTGTTGAAGCGTCCTTCTGGCATCTCATTTGAAACAGAATTAACTAACTGAGAAGCCCCTTTTAAATGAACTGAGCCAACGTAACCCTGAATATGACGCTCATATAGGACTGGTGTTGGATATTCTCCAGCTCGCCAACCATTAACAATATCCCAGTTCAGTCTTAATTGAGGATTATCCGCATATTTTATTAATTTTCCTAATTCAAAAATCGTATTTGCTAAAGTAGGTGGTTCATTTTCAACTAAAATGGTTTTACCTCTTTCAGTTGCATGTTTTACATGCTTATTTAGCATCGCAGCATTATGTTTGTATTGTTCCTCTTGCTCATTCTCAGATAATTGATCAAATTCTGGACTGCGATACAAGGAATAAATTCTTACATTCTCTGCGTCAAGTGCATCAGCTAAATCTAATAATCGATCCAATTCTTTTTCCATAGCTTGATGATGGTTATCATCATAATTATCATATCTTGGAGGACCAGAGAATGTACAAGGATTAATCGCCCATGAACTAAGTGTAGAAACCTTTAATCCATGTTCCTTTACTTTTTGTCCTAATTGTTTTGCTTTATCTACTGAAATCGAATCAATAGTATCACCATCAAGTTTTGCTCTTAACTCAACGTAATCAAATTTTAAATTTTTCGCTTCCTGTAATGCTTCATCAAAAGATTCCTTTCCCAACATATCTGTTACTATACTAAACTTCATACTATTACCTCCTCATTGGAATCCAAACCTATCGCCAACTTTATTTGGCGATAGCATGGTATTCAATAATTAGAAAAAATTTTTAAAGTTAAACTGAGACTTAGTCACCAATCTTAATCCAATTACCAGCTTTATTATCACGATATGCATCAAAAATTTGTGTTAAATGCCATGCGTCTCGTAATGTCGCTCGTTCCACTGCCTTATTTTGAATTACTGATTCTGCAAAGTGATTAACACTCTGTACCATTCCTTGAGTAAATAAGTTCTTGTTGTGTAGCTGCCCTAATGAAAATTCCGGTTCCCAATGAACAGGACCATTAGTTGGATCATCACCAATGAAGGAAGGTGCTTTACCATAGTCCCCGCTTCCCTTTTTCCCTTGATAGTAGTCAAGGCGGATAGCATTATCAATTACTATGTTTTCGCCATTCCCAATAATTTCATAGTTTTCGTTTGGAGCCGTTTCTGATTTAGTGGATGGTAAATGCAAACTACCAATCGCCCCTGATTTAAATTTAAATAATGTTTGTACATTTCCACTTGGTTGATGGTCTATAAAACACATTTCATCAAAATCACCCATTAAATAATGCATACCGGAAACGGGATGACAGATATCTAAAAACCAGTGTAATCCATCACGATGACCAGTTTCTTCATTAAATGGAGTTAATGTTAGTGGATAACGACCTGTTATCGATACCGCATCTCCAAACTTTTCACTATCTACGATTTTTTTAGCACCATCAAATGACGGATAAAAATATCGTTTATTGGAGACTAATACTTTCACATTATATTTCTGTTGTAGTTCCATTAACTCTTCGGCTTCTTTAGCCGTATATGAAATTGGCTTTTCCACCCAAATAGGTATACCTGCTTTCATAATATCTGGAAGAATTTTCGGGTAAAGTGGTTGTCCATTACGATCAAAGTTAAGTACAACGAAGATAGCATCTAAATTTTCTTTTTTAATCATTTCGTTATAATCGGTATAAGCATTGTCTGCACCAAATCGTTTTTTATATATTTCTGCTCTTTCTAGGTTCAAATCACATACTGCAACTAAATCAACTGGTGCATAATCGAAGGTTGGATATACGTTACGAAAGGCGTGAGCCCCGCAACCAATAAAACCTACTTTTATTTTGGTGTCGTACTCATAATTAAATTGAATGTTAGCCATAATAGTTCCTCCTTATTAAAATTATTCTCCAATAGTTTGACGATCTGGAGCAGAGTAAGCAATAATCATTCTACAAGGTTCCCAACTTGTAACCTTTGCATTATGTGGTACATTTCTTGGAATCCGTAACATCATACCTGGTTTTAAATGATAAACTTCATCTCCTAAGGTATGATCACATTCTCCTGATAACACAAAGATTACTTCTTCACAATTCGGATGAATATGACGAGGATTTTCCGTGCCAGCATTAATATATACCATGCCAAATGTCAGTTCACATTCAGGATCGATTTCTTCCCCTAACATCCACTGAATTCCACCCCAATCCATTGGAAGTAAGTATTTTTCCTCATTCAAATTTGTAATCGTTGCAACTTTTTGATTATTAGCCATTACAATCCCTCTCTCCTATTATTTATTGAGTTATTGTTCAATGTTTTACACAATAACATTCCTAATTACTATTTTAAAGGTAAATACAACGCTTGCAATATGGTGTTTCTCTTAAAAAAGTGGTCAAAAAGTAGATGAACCTTTTTAAAAATTTTTTATTTATTTGAACCACTCGACATACCTTCAGTGAAGGAGCGTTGAAAAATCAAATAAACAATAATACTTGGAATCATACTAATAACCGTACCACCGAATATTAAGGAATAGTTGGTAGCATTCTCTCCTTGGAAAGAATAGAGACCGAGAGATATCGTGTACTGACTTTGAGACATTAATAAAACTAACGGTAAAATAAAATCATTCCATATATTCATAAATGTAAAAATCAATAAAGCGACTATTCCTGGTTTTGCAATTGGTAACATGATTTGCCAATAGGTACGCCATTCACTGGCACCGTCTATCATGGCAGATTCTCTTAACTCTTTGGGTACATCACGGAATGTATTACGCATTAAAAATACTGAGAAAGGTAAAGCAACGCCTGCTGATACTAGTGTTAAACCTGTCAATGTGTTCACTAATCCTAAAGATCTTAAATGAAAGAAAATTGGAATGATAATGGCCTGAACAGGCAATGCCATACCTAATAAAATCAAATAGAACAAAAAGTTGTTACCTCTAAAAGTCAATTGAGAAAAGGCATATCCAGCTGGGCATGCTGCTAATGCTACTAAGAGCATCCCACCCACTGTAACTATCGCACTATTGACAATATATTGTTTAAAATTACCTACTTGCCAAGCATGAACAATATTGTCAAAATTCCATGTACTAGGCAATGAAAAAGGAGTAGAGAAAATTTCCATGTTTGTTTTAAAACTTGCTAAAACTGCATAAATAATAGGTGAAATGATCAGAGATAGGAGTAAAAATAATACAACCCATATAATAACTTGAGCAGAAGGCTTTTTTGCGATAGTTTTTTCCATTGTTATTCAGTCCTTTCTCGATAAATATTGAACGCAATTGTAAAGGTTATGATAATTATTCCCAATACCACACTTTGTGCTGCTGCGTAACTTACCTGATTCATACTAAACGCTGTTTTATATACAAGTGTTGATACAACTTCACTCATATAGAAAGGACCACCTTGGGTCATAATCCAAATTAAGGCAAATCCTTTTAATGCGTGTATAATGACCATACTAATAACAACGTTCATTGTATTACGAAGACTTGGAATCGTAATATACCAAAATTTCCGTATAGGTCCGGCTCCATCAATATCGGCAGCTTCATACATTTGAATATCAATACTTTGAAGGCCCGCTAAAAATAAAATCATATACAGTCCATAAAACGCCCAAGTAGAAGCTATTACTAATGCCGGAATTACAAGCAATGGTTCACCTAACCAGTTAAACGCAAGTACATCAAGCCCTATTGCTTCTAAGAAGATGTTAATCGGTCCCATCGTCGGATTATAAATTTTTGACCACAACACCCCAACAACTGCCAATGACAAAACACTTGGTAAAAAAAATGCTGCACGGAAGAAGGTTCGTCCCTTTTTTACTTTGCTGATCAAAACTGCTAAAACTAACGTTGGAATGACCATTAAGATTAAACTTAATACTACCCACCATAAATTGTGCATTAAAGCTTTCCCAAAAATGGCATCCTCTGTTAACGCAGCATAATTATCTAATCCAACAAAATTCATGGTGGCGGACGTTCCGTTCCAATCAAATAAACTGTAGCGAAAGGCATCTACCATTGGATATAACATAAACAATCCATATAAGACTAATGTTGGTGCCAAAAAGGAAATAAGCACTAATCTTTTTTTCCATCTACTTTTTCTCTTCATTTTGATTTGTTCTTTAAAGTTACTATTTACACTCGGAGTTGTTAAACTCATATTTATTTCTCCCTCCATATTTAATTTCTGTAAGCGGATTTATAGTTTTATTGAAATGATATTCCTCCTTTAATAGTTACTTCTATTTTTGCTTAATTTAATAGTAAGCGGTTCAGTGCACAAATAAAAGGTGCCATTCCGGTGAAAAAGGTGGGTATATCTTAATTCTACGAACACAATCAAATCAATATTGTAAGCGGATACCTTCTTCTATTCTTATGTTATTGAAAAGTAGAATTATTTGGGAATAAGTGATTCTCTAGCTTGCTTATTACTGAATAGTTGTGGAAGGTCCGTTCGAAATTTCATAAGACAATGAAAGATCATAACCTCACTGCCAACAGATCTGGACATGCTATTGATTATTACTGATTGTTATCCACAGTACCTACTTTTATATCTTTACAAGGAAAAAAGACTCCAGTTCTATTTTGAACTGGAATCTTCTCTTTAGTTTTGTAATTGGAAGCCGTTTGCTTTATCTTCTTGTGCTGCCTCTTCAATGGCATTCATGGCTTCTTCAGGGGAAACAAGTCCACCTACTAAACCTTGTAGATTTTGGAAATAAGCTTCACTAGTTTCTACACCAATAAACACACTTGGATTATAACTCGAACCTTCTTCAACTCGGTCTGCTGCTTGTCGTAGTACATCTCCGACAGGATCTATCTCCATGGATGCAGTAGACGCTAGAATGAAATTGTAATCTTCAAAACTATAAACAATTTCAGCGTAATCAGTTGATAGAATAAAGTTCAACCATTTTTCTGAAAGATTTGGTTTTTTAGCATCGGTCGGAACAACCCATGATTGTCCGATACCACCTGTCGGTTCAGCAGATCCATCATCCATGAATGATGGAGCCATAAAGAACCCTACACTATCATGGAGATCTTCTGCAGCTAAATCGGTAATCAGATACGTACCAGCAGAATAGATTGCTGCCTGCTTATTTAAGAAATTAAATTTCGCATCGGTTTCTTGTAAAGTAACAGCATCTTCTGAAATGTATCCTTTTTCTTGCCATTCAGTAAGAGTTGTTGCTACTTTCACTAATTCTGGATCATTCCATTTGCCATCGCCGAAGAAAACTTCTTCCATTTTTTCGGTACCGGCCATGGACTCCAGCATAACACCAAATAACCAACCAATTGCATAACCATTACGTGCACCTACTGTAATTGGAGCTATATCAGTTTCACTCGCTAATGTATCTAACAATTCAATATACTCATCGTTCGTTGTCGGAGCTTCTAACCCATGCTCTTCAAAAATATCTGTGTTATAGAAATGGCCAATCGCATCTACCATATGAGGTACTTCATAAATATTATCTTCGCTAGCTATTAAGTTGTAAGCAAAAGGACGAACCGCATCTTGCCATCCATTGGATTCATAAATCTCATTCAATGGTCTGATTAGCTCACCATCAGATAGTACTGATATACGACTTGTACCCGCGTTCATCAGAATTGCATCTGGTGTATTTACATTGGACTGCAATAGAGCGGTTAAACTTCCAGATTCTACCCTTACGTCACCAGCCTCCAGTTTCACTTCAATATCTGGATTCAATTCTTTAAATTTGTCAACAACCTGCGCCCACTGTTCTCTCTCAACATCATTGTAATAGTTCGGGATTAACAGTTGTAATGTGTCACCGTCTGAACTCTGTTCTTCCGATTCTTCATCTTTCTCAACGTCACTTTGGTTCTGATTTTGAATACTTGACGGTGAGGAACATGCCGCGGTAACAGCCAACAACATCAGTCCCAATAAAAGAATAGATAACTTCATCAACTTACTTAACATACCTTGACCTCCTTTTGATTAACGCAATAATACTTTTAGTGTAGCTTGCGTTTGATAGACATAATGTTAAGCGTTTTCACGAAGTATAAAAAGGGGGCATTTCTGTGACAAAGGTGGCCATTGTTGTTATCTTACTCAATATCAACTTTACTGCATTGACATAATTCTATATGTTCATTATAATTCACGTGAAAGCGCTTAATAAATTGAATCATTAATAATTAATTGTTGACTAGGCTATCAAATTAGTTAAACCATTGACTTGAGGTGTATGGATTTGAAATTTTTTCACTCCTTATTTTTCAAACTTCTATTTTGCTTACTAGTGATTTCCATTATTCCTCTTAGTATTGTTGGATATATTACATACGAGAACGCTTCGAATAGCATGACAGAAAATTTAAATTACCATGCAGACTATATCTTGAAACAAAGAGTAGCATCCTTACACCAATTGCAAGATAATCTCGAACGATTAAGCAATGGAATTGTAACCAATCGCGTTTTCGCAGAATTCAGTGAAAATACTGATTACAAGAGAAATATGCAATTATATATAGAGCTGGATAAACTGTTAGTCAGTATTGAAAATATCTTACCATCTTTTAAAGGTATTACCATTATTAACGAAGAACATTTTATGTATTATTATGGCTATTCCATCGGATTAAATGTACAAGGCAAAGATATTATACAATCTGATTGGTATACCCATATAGAGAACCAACCCTTCCCAAAAATTTCTTCTTTGCACGACAGAAACTATAGTAATCAAGTCGATGCATCACCGGTTTATTCCTTTATCTATGAAGGATGGGATAAAAAATTGAGAAATCGAAGTGTTATCATTATCGATTTTACCGAAAAATTTATTTCAAAGATTCTTAATGTTTCAGAAGGAACAGTCGATATTACGGGATCTCTCATCTATAGTAACAATGAAATTGTCTATAGTACTGGTAATGAACTCCAATTAACCTATCAAGATATTTCATCTAATCCGTCAGGGACAATTATATCTGCGCCAAACGGACAAAATTATATTATTTACAAACAGGGAGTACCATCTTTTGGTTGGACGATTGTAGAATATTTTAATGTAGATAATCTATACCAACCAGTTTATGATATTCGTAATTTTTTCATATTTACGATAATTATCAGTGTCCTCATTTGTACAGGTGCTTCCTTATTTGTTACCAAGCAAATCTCTAGCCCCATTTACAAATTACAAAGAAAAATGCGCAAAGTTGAAAAAGGTAATTTCGAGGAGGAGTATATCACCAATTCAAAGGACGTGATTGGTGATCTAGCCAGCGGTTTCAACCACATGCTTGTTCAAATCAAAGGGTTAATTAAATCCGTTGAGAATGAGGAGAAATTAAAGAGAGAGGCAGAGGTTACGGCTCTACAGTTACAAATTAACCCGCATTTTATTTACAACACACTAGAAACAATTAATTCATTGGCACGCAAGAAAAAGGACTACGAAATTAGTCATCTTATTGTACTGTTAGGAAGATTACTACGTCTCAGTATTAACACGTTTAATGAAAAAATACCTGTTTCAAAAGAAATTAATTATATTCAATACTACTTGGAAATTCAGCAAAAGCGGATGCGTAGCACTCTTGTATTTGAAATTGATGTGGATCCTGTTCTCGATAATCAAAAAATCATAAAATGGATCTTACAACCAATTATTGAAAATGCCATTATACATGGAATTGACCCATTAAAAGGTGATGGTCGAATTGATATAACTGGGATAACAAAAGATAGTGAGATCATATTTTCCGTTAAAGACAACGGTGTTGGAATGAGTTTTGAACAAGTTAATCAAATAAGAGACCATTTAAATACTAACCCTTCAGAGCTTGCTAAATATAAAAATAAAATTGGCTTATATAATGTACAGGCACGAATTCACTTACATTATGGGGCAAGTTATGGTATTAAGGTATTTAGCGAACCACATGTTGGTACAGAATTTCAAATTATTATTCCAAGAAAGGAGCAGGACTTATGAATAAAATGCTTATCGTTGACGACGATTGGATTATTGCAGATAGTTTAAAACATATGGATGAATGGTTACACATGAATATAGATGTAGTAGGGACTGCTGAAAATGGTAAAGAAGCGTTGTTTTGGCTAGAAAAGGAAAACATCGATATTATTTTAACCGATATACGAATGCCTGAAATGGATGGTTTGAGTTTAACCAAACATATTTATGAAGCAAAAATAAAATCTAATATTATTATAATGAGCGGATTTGAAGAATTTAGTTATGCGAAAGAGGCATTGCGCTACAATGCAAGAGGTTATTTATTAAAACCTATTGACCACATGGAATTGTTTGATATTGTAAAAACCGTACAAGTAGAACATTTGTCAAAAAATATGCCAACAACTAATCTTCAAGACGAAATACGAAAACCAACTCAAACTCAGCAAGAAAGAATTATTACTTCAACATTGGCCTATATTCAAAGTAATTATATGGAATCGCTTTCTTTAAGAGAGTTAGCAGACCGTGTTCATTTAAGTGGCCATTATCTTGGACAATTGTTTAAAACAGTCACCGGTGAATCATTTTTGAAATATTTAACTGATATTCGAATGCAACAAGCTATTCAGCTATTAGAAAATCCTTTATTAAAAGTCTATGAAATTAGCGAAATGGTTGGATATACAGATTCAAAACACTTCATGAAAATTTTCAAAAAAACATACCGTACTACGCCAAAAGATTTTCGACAAAAACTATTAACTAAAACATAAGGAGGAAGATAACTATGGAGTAGTTACAACATATTGCTATTCTTAATGGTTTCATGCTATATACTCACCAACCCTCAGGTGTTTATCGTTCCGCCTAGTTATTTGCCATTTTCAATAAGTACCAAGTTTTCCTCAACTCTATTAATCAAGTCATTTGTAAGGAAGATCTGAAATACTTCCTTGACGTTCATTTTTAGTTCATTTGAAAGTGCTGTTGTCGAAATATATTTAACTTTGTTCGTAGTACTCACGTAAAATTCCCAAGTTGTATAAAATCCCCTATTTATATAATGCTTTTTATTAGGACCTCAATCAACCGTTTGAGGGGAATAGTTGTAGGGTACAGAGGGGACGGTTCCTCCGGTCAGCTATTGGTAATTCCAATCAACGCGATCGACTCCCAGTAAACTATCATCACAAGCGGTGAAAATCCGTCGCCATTGAACAAGGCAACGGGCACCCACTTTGTAAAAAGAGCTTAACATACTGGTTTTTTGAACTATTTTTATGTTTTTTTGCTCACATCATTTAAAACCCTTTTATTAAACTGAACCTAATGCGACACCTTCAGTTATTTGCTTAGAGAAAACAAAATAAATAATTAACATTGGTATAGTGGCTATCGATAAGACTGCAAACAATATGCCATGATCAATCCCCGAGTCACCAGAACTGATTTCTGCAATTGCCACTGGTAATGTTCTCGCACTTGGATTCGTTAATAAAACAGACGCAAACAAATACTCGCTCCAGATTGTAATTACATTGATGATCGCAATTGTACCCACACCGACTTTGTCATCGGTAGAGCGTAAGACCAAAAGATTCTTAACTCACTCCATCCGTCTATTCGTGCAGACTCTTCAACGGCTTTTGGGATGAGCTAATTGAGTTTAGCCGAGGAAAAGGAGCAAATCAGGCTGTTCAATGTGGCAAATTAGGAATAAAACTTATATGATAGATCCTTGATCTATTTAAAAGCTCTTCTCCGACTAGTATAGTGTCATAATTAATTGCTTGTCCCGAAGTATTTTGGCCGACTCAAAGATGCTTTTTCCATCAACCTTCGTCATTAAGCGGTAGAACTCAGTATCAATAAGGGATTGTCCATCTAGCTTTGCTTCATTAAAACAGGTATATACCTCCCGCAGTCTCGTTGATTTTGTTGGTCCTACAATCCGACATTATAAGATGACATATCCTAAGGCAACGTTAACGATTCGCGGAGATAGCACGATTCCCGTTCCCGGACTTTACGAGTTATGCGAATAACATCAGGCCGCCTTTGGGATTTGCTTAATAACTAATAATAAACTAACTACCAAAGCTCAGAAAATGAAGGAAAAACGCATAGAGACCATGCGAACACAACTCATCAAAATTGCTGGGAAAGTCATTCTTACCGGACGATATACGGTTGTCAAATTGTGTAATAGTTGTTTGTATCAAAAGGAATTTCGGAAAACACTTTTGAACATCCAAAAGCTTCCTCCTCTCCAATAAAATGACCGATAGTAATCATTAAACAACGTTGTTTTGTAAACATTTTTGTTTTATTGACATGCTCGAGAAGTGAAAGGCGCGACTCCAGCTGGAAAACAACAGCTCTTCAAATATCTTAGCAAAGTTATTTTTCGATCTTGTGGGACATATTAAAACGTTTCATACAGCGTTGAAGTCTTCGATGCCATTACACATCATTGACTCTACGACAAATTCCATTGAATATCCGGAAGTACAGTTGGGGAGCGAAGGAACGCGACCGTGGACAGTTAGAAGTCCTCGTGGATGATCCGAATGCGATGTACGTGTTTGATCGCGGATATCTTGATTATGAACGCTTTGATCGGATGACTGATGACGGATACTTTTTTGAATCTCACCTGAAAAAGGATACTGTGACTCGAGATATTTATGCATTTGACCCTGGAGTAGAAGAAAACATTCTCTCTGATAATTTGGTGTGGCTCGGTACGGTACAAAAACGAGCAGAAAATGTCTATCGTATCGTTGAAGTATAAGACGATAGCGGAATGACGCTCCGACTTATCACCAATTGATTTGACATCAGTCCAAAAGAAATCAGTGAGATGTACCGTTCACGTTTAAGGCTATTGAGTTGTTTTTCAAATGGCTGAAGCAACATGTTAAGATCAAAACGTTTTGTGGAGTGAGTGAAACAGCAGTATAAAATCAAGTATGAGTGCTTATTCCGATGCGCCTTTCAGGCTGCGTAACCGTTAGTAGCGAAGCCCGTGGAACTGTTTAGCGTCCGCTTGTGTTTTTTCACGTTTTTTACTCATAACCAGCTGTATCTCAAACAGTGAATAAATTAAACACCGATAGAAAAACTACTCTCAGAGGATTGGTGATTGAATGACGATTGGAATGTTTTTAGACCGTGATGGAGTGATCAACGAAGTATTAAGTCATCGAGTAAAGTTTGTGAACAAACCTGAGGATTTCTATTTATTGGATGGTGTTGGCGAAGCCATTAAATTGTTTAATGAGGAAGGGTTTAAGGTTTTTGTGGTCACGAATCAAGGAGGTATCGGACTTGGTTTTATGGAGGAAATGGCCTTGCAAAATGTACATAAAAAAATGCAGGATGATTTAGCTGTATATGGAGCCGAAATTGATGATATCGCTTATTGTCCCCATAAGCCACACGCTAAGTGTGCATGTCGCAAGCCGAAACCGCAAATGATTACTGACTTGGCAAAAAAATACGATATCGATTTAGAAAAAAGCTTCATGATCGGAGATAGAGAACCTGATATTGAAGCTGGAAAAGAAGCTGGTACTCAGACTATCCTTGTTGGAGACCGAAAAGAAAGACAGGCCGATGCTGACATGTACTTTCCCGATCTCCTTGCCGCTGCGTATTGGATTTGTAACAAATAAAAAGGGGCCTCATTGATTAATGAGAACCCCTTGAAAGACTTATAAAAATATAGGAATGAGCAATCCCGCCAGTAAGAGGATCAAGGCTCCGCCTAGTCTTGAAGCAATTTGAGCAAAAGGCATTAATTCCATTCTCTTCGAAGCAGAAAGTACGGCAACGTCACCGGTTCCACCCATGTTCGCCATACAAAGACCAGCAGTAATAGCTGATTCAATAGGATAGAAACCTACAAATTTTCCGACAATACCAGCTCCTATCGCTGCGCCTAGTACGACAGCTCCTACTATAAGGACATATTGTATGCTTAAGGCACCCAGAACTGCATTCAAGTCTGTATAAGCTACACCAATTCCAAAAAGTAAGGCAAGGGTAAATGTTTTTGCAACAAATTGATACCATTGACTTGCACCGTCCACGATATTTTTTGGAATAAGGTTGAATATTTTTGCCATTGCTACAAGTATGATCATTAGAGCATAAGGGTGTAATGGAATAAATCCACCAAGAATGTTCCCACTTACGAAGAATACCAATGCTGCAAGTAATCCCACGGCTAATTTTTGAATATCAAATGTTGATTCATTCTTCTCCATTTCAAACCCTTTTATTAATTGACCATTCCCAGTTAAAGACGGCATTTTGTTACCGAGTTTATTTAACAAACTTGCGAACACGATCGCAAATACATTGCCAAGCGCCAGAGCTGGAACTAACATAGAAATATAATAGCTTGGTGGATTGCCAAGAAACTCAGAATAAACTTGTGACATGGGAACGGCTCCTGCTCCCATACCGCCTCCCATAATTGGCAAGGTAATAACAAGAACTGCATCCTGCAGCGTAAATCCTGATAATGTTCCAACGAGTGCCGCCATTCCCATCGCTACAATAACAGCACCAATGATAGGTGCAAAATAACGGGCTCCGATTTTCACTAATATTTTCGAGTCCATTCCAAGAATGCTTCCGGTAATTAAAGCCGCAATATAGAAGTCCAGAAAACCTCCAGTTGTCATGAATCCATCCACAGAAGTCGTTACTGATTCAGGTAAGACACCACTGTAAACGAGATAAGCAGATCCAAATATCGCAACAATAGCGCCTCCGCCAAGAAAACTATTTATAATAGGTGTTCTGTCACCAATCCAACCAAGTGTTTCCCCTAATACGATCATCACCAACAGACTACCAATCATGCCTGCGGGAAGATTATCGGTATATATACTAACAATCGTTAATGCTAAAATCACAGCAAACCAGATTATCGGCATATGAAACACTTTGACTCCCTCTTTTGACTTTATCTCATATAAATTATCTTCGTTTTTATGATTTGTAAGTAATTTTTTTGCTGCCTCTACCATTTCACATTCCCCTTTCTGGAAAAGCTTTTTCATTTTAATGTCGTAAGTTTTTTTCTAGAAGGATCACCTATATATTGGAATCGCTTTCACTGATCTATTTATATCTTAAAGAATGTGACTAAATTGTGAAATGTTTTGTAACTTAAAAAAGGTTTTGTAATTAAAAAAAGCAACCGATTGGCTGCTTTTAAGAAAACGATCTATCTTATAGAGGAAGTTCAAATAGGTAAAAAAACTACCTTTTTGACCCTCCTCTTATAGAAATTTAGAGATGGCCGATTTATTTGATTCTTTATACGTATATAAGTAAGTTGGTCTCCCAACAGGTCCGTATGTCATTCTTTCTCCTAACACACCTATGTCATTTAGGAATTTTAAATACTTCCTCACCGATACTCTTGATATATTACTTTTCTCCGCAACTTCATCCGTTGAAAAAGCTTCTCCTTTCAATTCTTCCATTGCATTAAAAATAACTTGTAATGTACTTTTAGAAAGCCCTTTAGGCAAAAGACTCACTCTTTTTTCTCTTTGATGAAATATTTCGGAATCAAGTACATCCTGGTTTAAAGCACCTTGCTTATTTAACAAGTGAAACTTCCCTTTATACGTAGCCAAGGAATGATGGAATCTCTCAAATTCAAATGGTTTAATAATATAGTCAACAGCGCCATTCCTTAATGCTGTCTGGATAGAATCGACGTCCGTTGCTGCGGTAATAAGGATGACATCAATATTTTGCAGTTCATTATCTCTAATATCTTTTAAAAGCTCCAAACCGTTTTTTCCAGCCATATAAATATCCAACAATATGAGATCAATGGCAGTCGTTTTTATATACTCCATCGCAGAATCAAAAGAATTCGCGATACCAACTAAATGGAATCCGTCTATTTCTTCTAAATATTGTTTATTGAATTTTGCGACCATGGGATCATCTTCTACTATTAATACATTAATCAATCCCGTTCACCTCAATTTCATAGGGTATGCCCATTGTAAATACTGTTCCTTCCCCTTGAAAAGAATCAACCGTAAAGTTACCACCCAGTTTATCCATACTGTTTTTCAAAAGGAACAATCCGTAGCCTCTATTTTTCCCTTTCGTCGAAAACCCTTTTTCAAATATATGTGCTAAGTGCTGCCGTTTGATTCCAGGACCAGTATCTTCCACCTTTAATTTTAGCATTTCATGCTCATAACTTAGCTTCACATCAATCTGTTTCCTATCACTATCTGTTAAAGCTTCGATCACATTATCAATTAAATTTCCTAAAATTGTAATCAATTCGTGAGTAGTGTCACTTGATTTTGGAGATGGAATGTCCGTTTCATTTACAATGTTCAACGTTATCCCATTTTCCCTCGCATAACTAAGTTTACCGATCAGAAACCCTGCCAAAACTGGATCCTTTATATTTCTCGTCACGCTACCTATTTCATTGTTTTTATGATCGACTAATTCGCGTATATAATGAGATAATTCTTCGTAGGACCTATTTCTAACCAACCCGAGTATTACGTGAAACTTATTCATCACTTCATGTGATTGTGAACGAAGCGCTTCTGCATATAATTTCACACCACTTAACTGTTTAGCCATTTCATTCACTTCTGTTTTATCTCTAAAAGTAGAAATAGCACCAATGATTTGATTATCAACAATTAATGGTGTTCGATTAACGACAAATGACATCCCATTTATCGTTAACTCTGAATCAAGTTCGGAGTTCCCGGTTTGTAACACTTCTTCTAAACCATTTCTAGGCATATACTCGGTGATTTCCATTCCTATCGGGTCGTTTTTCAGTCCTGCTTTTGCAAACAATTGTAATCCCGATTTATTAACGAGCGTAATTCTAGCATCTTTATCCACCGCAATAATACCTTCACGTACAGATTGAAGCATCGTATTTCTTTCTTCAAACGTTTTTGCGATTGTAAATGGTTCTAATCCGTAGAGAATCTTCTTTATGTAATTAGCAATGAGTAAGGCACCTATAATCCCTGTGATGATTCCGAATAGCGATCCTATAATGAGATTTTTATGACTTTCATCCAAGGTTTGCTCTACATTTTCTAAAGAAATCCCCACCGCTACAGCGCCTAATTGCTCATTATCTTCACTCATAACCGGTGTAAATGAACGTAGAGAGGTTTCCAAAGTCCCCTTGGAAATGGAACTGTACTCCTGTCCCATTAAGGCATTTGCTTCATCTTCTCCCTCGAATGGTAAGCCTACCAAATCATCGTTCGGGTGAGAATAGCGAATCCCATTCATGTCCATCACGACGATAAATAGTACTCCTGAGGTCGACCTTATATCATTTGCAAACAGCTGTATGTTTTCAGGCGTTTCCTCTGCCAAACCTTGTTGCACCGTTTCTGATTCAGCCACAATTCTTGCTACCGTTAATGCTTTTTCTTCTTGATCATCCATAATTTGATCACTGATCGTATTGCTTACGAGAACATCTGTGATCAATAATGAAATTGCTACTACAATAATAACAAGACATATAATAATTGAACGTAGTTTAAACTTTCTTCTCAGCAATGCATCCACACTCACTCCACTCACCGTAAAATATCGTTAGAATCATTATACAATAGATTATAAATGAAGGTTGTTTTCTATAGAATTGAGCTTTAATTAGAACGAGAAGTACTTGAATCAGCTCCAAGCAACGCAGAAAAAGACGGACTCTTTTTAACAAAAGTCCGTCTTTATCGTCGTTAAATTTATCATTAGTTAATCAATTTTATGAATGACTTGATTTTGCTCCTTCGTTCCTCATCCTTTATTTAATAATGAAAGGACTCGATATTCGTAAGGTCCAATCTCTAATCGTCCCGCTGAAATCATCTCTTCTGTTAAACGATCCAATGCTTTAACTGGAACGGTCACACTTCCACCTTCTCCATCCATATTGACAATCACCCACGATTGTTTGCCTTCATCATCGATTCGCGGTGCGACAATCGTTCCTTTCGTCACATCCGTTCGCACACTTACTCCTGCTTCTGTTGCATAATGATCTATGAGTTTTATTAATAAGGAATCCCCCTCTTCACCAACAGGTAAAGAACCGATGTGAACTATTTTCCCTTTTCCAACTTTCGATTCTGTTATGAAGGCCTTTCCATCTGAGTTGCCTCCTGCAATCGTACCGACAGCCGTTTGCTCATCATATTCAAACACCGTACTCCATAACCCTAACGGTGCTTTTTCACCAAATGCATGACCGACTGAGCCGGTTCCATCCATCGGATATGTGTATAACGCTTCGATCCCGGCGATTTCTTCAAGCTCTCCGAGTGCGGCATTTGTATGAATCGTATGCTCTTTCGTTCGTCCACCACTCAGAGGCCCAACGATCCATGTTCCACCACTTTTCACAAAATCAACAGCCCGCTTTCGATATTCATCTGAAATATACGGCAAGAATGGTGTAAATAATAGCTTATAGTCTTGTAAGCTTTCCTTTTCTGGAATCAAATTACGATGAACTCCTAATGAGACAAAATGGTTATAAAAATTCGTCACTAATGACCTGAAATCCATTTGCTGGTGAGGCTCCGTTTGAAAGAATGCGTTTGCCTGATCCGAATACGTTATCGCGATGTCCGCTTGCTGGGGCTTTGTTGCAACCATAAATGGCTCCACTTTCTTTCTCATCTCTTCCACTTCTAAGACACTTTGAAAACCGACCGTTGGCTTCCCCCAAGCACTAATCACCGAACCATGTGGTTGCTCACACCCTGCTCGTTGCTGTCTCCATAACCAATAACAAAAAGCTTCTCCACCTAGCGCATACGAAGCAATCGCCTCTGCTCGTAAATAACCATTTGCATGTGGACTTGCATAGCTCTCAAGCGAAGCAGCATGTGACGTGCTCGTTTCCATAATCCAAAAGTCTCGACCTTTTTTAAAGTTACGCCACAGATCACAATTCATTAAATAGGATGCTTTATTCTCTTGTGATGCATATGTATCAAACGAAGCAAAGTCTAGATTTTCAAATAAACGTTCATTATCAACTGAAAATGGAACATTACTATTATGAGTAATCGGGGCGTCTGAATATTGCCGAATAATTTCGGCCTGACTATCAGAAAACTCCGCTATCTTTTCCATTGAAAACTGGCGATACATCGTACTTAATGAAGAATTATGCAAAAATGGAGCAGGACCAGGCTGTGGCACTTGATCAAACGAATGGTAATATTGACTCCAAATCTTCGTTCCCCACGCCTCATTTAGCTGTTCAATCGTTTCGTAGCGCTCCTCTAACCATTGGTGCCATAAAGTACGACATTGCTCACACATACATTCACTCACATGACATTTAAATTCGTTATCAATTTGCCAACCAATCACTCCTGGCAATGAACCAACTGCTTTGGCAATATGTTCTGTAATCTCATTTGCTTTCTTTCGAAAGTACGGATGATTCGTACAAGTATGCTGACGCGAACCATGTCCCATTACGGTGCGGTCCTGACTGACATACATTCGCTCAGGGTGGTTATGAGTGAACCAGATAGGAGGAGTTGGCGTCGGCGTACACATCACCGTCTCGATCCCGTTTTCATGTAGCTTATGAACAATATCTACAAAAACACATATGTCGATATTGCCTTCTTCCTGCTCCATCGTATGCCAAGCGAACTCCCCCATTCGCGCTACGTTAATGCCTGCTTCCTTCATGAGGTGAATATCCTCTTCAATCACCTTTTCATTCCAAAGCTCAGGATAATATGCTGCTCCATGGTATAGCTTTTTTGCCATTTGTATCACTCCAAATTGTTTGATTTAACCCTTAAATTGAATACGCTTACTTTTTATTGTATAATACTTGATTTCAATTACATCTTAACGAATATTATAGGGTACTAGAATATTCATCATTTTAAACCTTCCATTCTTCCGAACATATTGAACTTAACAACGTTCTCATTTCAAGCTTTGCATTACCCATCTATTTAAAAATTTTATCATGTACAATACATGGTGTCTAATTAAGAAAGCTCTAAAAACCTTTGATAATCAACGGAAATGAGTACCTGGAAAAAACAACCCCATTTCCCCAATAGACAGCACCTGTAATAATAGGGGCTGCGAATAACACTAAGAGGGTTGAAGTACTTTAGTTCACAAAGACTCTTTATAAGTAACTAAAAAAGGGGGGAACAAAGAACCAATTATTAAAATAAAAATAGCTATCCCAAGTGTCACAATAATGTTGCTAAAATGGGACAGGAAGTTACCGAAGATAAGCATTGGAAGAATAGTAAAGGAGACAAAAATCAATCTACCTGGAATTGTTATCTTATGTATCGTACCGCATTCTTACTCCAACTAAATTGTGCATTGCAGTTCTCACATTTTTGCAAAACAAAATCACCTCAATTTTTTTCTGAATTCTCTAAGATATTTTATTCAAACTTTGTTAACCTGCCATTTCAAGAAAATAGTGAATGAAAGAACAACAACTCCTTATTCCATTTTTGCATTTCTTTAGTTCAATAACCAATTATTCAACCACTATTTTACTTGCAACTTTATTATCAATTGAGTTATTTTCTCCATTATCTATGATCCAAATATCAACATTTAGGTCCTTCTTTAATTCAGAAAAATTATCAACTTCTCCTAAAAATACGGTTTCATCATCTATCAAAATTTCATAAGTAGGATACGTAGCCTCTGGGTCAACGTCATCTGTTCCCACTAAAATACTTGCGTTTTTCACTTCCAAAATAACACCGTTAAAATCCGAACCGTTTCCACATCCAACTAATATTAAAAATAAAAATCCCACTAAAAAGACTATGATAATACGCATTGAAAACCTCCTATAATAATGTTTGACGTTCAACAAAGCTTTTAAGTTTCAACAGAGTTTTGTTCAACATAACTGCTTCGGTTCCATTTTTTCAAAACCCAAAAAGCACTCAGAGATAGTGATATATCAATATCCCTTAGTGCTTTATAGAGAAATTTAATTAGACAAGGCTACATCATGTATCGATTGTACAAACACACCAACCGGCTGTATATATATCTTAATTATAATATACTAGAATCAACATTATTTGACCCAAAGTTATCAAGCAATGCACGCACTTCATCTGTTGACGCTGTGTTCATCATTTGATTTCTTAATTTACTCGCCCCTCGAAACCCACGCACATATATCTTAAAAAAACGATGAAGAGGTTTGAATGGACGCGGTTCAAATTCCTTTGAATAGTGATCATGGAGGTCAAGCTGTAGTCTTAAGAGATCCAGAAATTCTTCACTACTATGCTCTTTCGGCTCCTTTTCAAAGGCAAATGGATTTGTAAAAATACCACGCCCAATCATAACCCCATCAACACCGTATTGATGAACGAGGTCCAAGCCAGTTTGACGATCAGGAATATCCCCATTGATCGTCAAAAGTGTATCTGGTGCCACATGATCACGAAGTTTCTTAATCTCCGGAATCAGTTCCCAATGAGCATCCACACTACTCATTTCCTTTTTTGTACGCAGATGAATAGAAAGATTTGCGATGTCTTGCTTCAATATGTGTGTAAGCCAGCCGCGCCATTCGTT
>NZ_JBIMEV010000036.1:0-44882 GCF_051262595.1 Salipaludibacillus sp. CF4.18 | reverse complement strand
AAAAGGAGTGTTGACCTAGTTCCAGGTCAACACTCCTTTATTTGATAAGATTTATTCTGGCTCAATCAAGCCGTATCTACCGTCTTTACGCTTGTAAACGACGTTTGTAAATCCGCTTATAGAACTTGAAAATACAAAGAAGCTGTGACCTAACATGTCCATTTGCAGAATAGCTTCCTCTGCATCCATTGGTTTCAAATCAAAACGCTTTGTACGAACAACTTCAATTTCATCTTCTGAGAAGTCCTCTTCAGCAAGAGGTTCTAATTCATTTTTAAACATATACTTTAAGCTGTCATCACCGCGAAATTTACGGTTTACTTTTGTTTTATGTTTCCTGATTTGTCGTTCCAATTTTTCAATTACAAGATCAATTGCCGCATACATGTCGGCATGTTTTTCTTCTGCACGAAGTAAAAGCTTCGGCATTGGAATGGTGATTTCAACTTTTTGATCGTTGTTTAACACGCTCAATTTCACGTGTACATCTGAAGATGGGATTGTATCAAAATACTTTTCAAGTTTACTTACCTTTTTTTCAACGTACTCTCTTAATGCTGGAGTTACTTCTAGGTTTTCGCCACGAATATTAAAATTCATTAGCAAACTCCTCCTTTCGGGTATGTAAGTAATATTCTTCACTTCCCCTTAACATTCCTGCTTAAACTTAAATAAAATTTAAATTATTTATCGAAAAATGTAGAAAAGTTTACATTCTGTTCACATTTAGAAACATTTAGCATTCCAATAGGCAAACAACCAGACTACAGACCCTAATCATTTCTATTATTTTTATCAAAAACTTGGTTATTTTTAAACGAAAGCTTTTTTAACATTATCTTTATCAGCTTAGAACGAATCCTAGCCTTCTTACCAAAAGCAACGTTTAAAAAATAGCCCGTGCTCTCTAAAGAGAACACAGGCTACATATACATTTAAATTAATTTATAAAAAGCTTCTTTATCCCCGAATTAAAGCTTCACTACGTTCGCTGCTTGTGGACCTCGGTCCCCTTCAACAATTTCAAATTCTACGTCTTGGCCTTCATCGAGAGACTTAAATCCTTCTTGATCAATAGCAGAAAAATGCACGAATACATCGTCTCCCGCTTCTTGCTCAATAAATCCGAATCCTTTTTCTGCATTAAACCATTTTACTTTTCCTTGCATGTGTATAACACGATCCCTTCATTAATAAATCTGTGGAAAACTCCACAATTAAACTATAACAAACCCAGAGAATTGTCGTCAATCCCCTTTAAACAGATTATTCAGACTAATAGGCCTATGTGCTAGATTTTTTAGTATTCACCTCACACCATCATTTATTTTCTACCTCTAAGTCCCTAATAAGCATAAATTTGGGTATAAAATTACATAAAATTCTAAAAACAGCGAAAATAGTCCTATTTATTTATTCTTAATTTCCCTTTATGATCTGATTAATAACATCACCGTTAAGTCATCTAAATCTTTAAAATCCGCTCATCCCCCCTTTTTTTCTTTTATTGAACGATAACCCTACACGCACACTACCCAGATTCGTTTTAATAATAACCACACTTCTCAATTGATGTTTACTCAATTGAGCTGTGATCAGCGTTCCTCTTGACATCCAAGGGGCAGCAACAGGTTTACTTTTTACATAGGCATCACCCAAGTAAACTCTTCTTCGACTCTGGTCACAATACTCAATAGAGGAGCAACGTCTCTCCGTTGCTTCCTCTCCCCATTTTATTTTTTCAACAATCAACTTTTAAAGGAGGCTTGCAGACTTTACTTCATGATCCAATACTTTTAGTTTTAAAAAATTTAAAAGGAGCCTGCCAATGTTAAACCAACTCACACTAATAGGAAGAATTGCTAAAGATCCAAAACTTCAAACTACAAGAGAAGGTGGTTCGTATACTCGATTTACGTTAGCAGTTAGACGGCCATTTAAAAACCAGTCAGGAAATTACGACACCGATTTTATTCCGTGCGTTACTTGGGGGAAGTTATCCGAAACAATTGTAGACTATTGCACGAAAGGGTCATTAGTCTCTCTTAATGGCAGAATTCATATGAGGACGCAAGAACTTGAAAACCAGAAACGGATTACTTCGCCAGAAATAATTGCAGATAATGTCGTTTTCCTTCACCTTAAAAAAGCCCATCAAAAGCAAAGCCAAGAAGTACCTATTCCTTCAGCACCTCAAGAATTAGAAGATTCAAGCAGTGCTAATCACCGTGTAGCTTCAAATGAATCACACACCAAAGCTTCTTCCACGAATTTGGATACGAACACCCCTCCAATATTGTCTACACCATCCAACAATAAACAAGTACCACCCGCCTTAGCCACTTCACAAAAATAATCTAAATGAAATGACGAAAGGAGACAACCTGAATGAACGAAATGGATTTGCTTAAAATGGTCATGCACAAATTAGCAAAAATAGAAGCTGCCACAATAAAGCGTGACGACTTAGACGAATTAAATGAATGCTTGTTTGATCAACAGGAAAACCTCAAACAAATACAAGACACATTACAGGAACTTAAAGTTAATCTTGATATCAGACACATAGAAAACATGAATTCAGATGATGTATTGCTTCGATCCATTTTAGATAATCAATCGCTACAGTATAAATAAAATAAGTAAAACGCAAAGCGTCTTCTTTTGTTAAATACAGCGTTATCTTTCGCCACCCCGAGTAGCACCTACGAAGTGCGTGTAGGTGCTACTCGAAAGGAGAATGGTTTTCCCCTTGCTACGTGCGGCATGAAGATAGCTGTCATCTTATACTTTCTTATCTTTTAATTACTAATTACATCCGTCCTCGGATAGTATCTCTCCGTTCAAACTGATGCTAGATCGAGGGCTCCTAAAACCAGAATTATTTCGTTGTTTCTGAGACTACTACTGTTATATCTCCACTAATTTCATAGTGCTGAACGGTGGAAGGGATAATAAAGTGGTCTCCTTTTTTCAGTAAATGAGCCGCTTCCTCTGTTTGAATTTGACCGGCACCTTCAATAACACTCACTAATTGATACGACATGTTCGCTCGTTTTAACGCACCAGACCGTTTCTCCAACACCCATTTGTGAACGGTGAAATAGTTCTCTTGTATAAGTCTTTCAATTTTCAAACCGTCTTCTTCCCAAGCAGGTCTAGCAGGTGTTGCATCCTTATGAGGTACCATGGAACACGCAATAGAATCCTCAATGTGTAACTCCCTCATTTGGCCATCTTGGCCAGGTCGATCATAATCATAAAAACGATACGTTATATCAGAACTTTGTTGAATCTCAAGTATTAACACGCCGCTACCAATGGCATGAACGGTTCCACTTGGTACATAGATAAAATCTCCCGGTTCTACTTCCACACTGTTAAAGAGATCATCCCATCTTTTTTCCTCAACCATGTTACTCAGCTCATCTCTAGTAGAGGCTCCATGACCCAGTATCAGCTTTGCACCAGGCTCGCGATCAAGAATATACCAACACTCTGTCTTTCCAAAGGCATAGCCTTCATGCTTCAAAGCATATTGATCATCAGGGTGAACCTGCACTGACAGATCATCCTGCGCATCAATAATTTTTACTAGTAGTGGAAACTCGTCCCCCTGTTCATGATTAAATAATTCCCGGTGGTTCTCCCATAGTTCACGAACTGTTTTTCCAGCATATGATCCCTCACTTACAATATTCGTGCCATTTTCATGTCCAGAAATTCCCCAACACTCCCCCGTTTGGTTACTGGGAATATCATATCCGTAACACTCTTTCAGCTTCTTTCCACCCCATACTTTTTCTTTCAATACCGGTTCCAATTTTAAAATATCTTTCATCGTTATTACGCCCTCTCTATAATTTATATCTTCGCAGCAAGCAAAGCGTCTAGTCTTATCTTCATGGAGTTACAGCAATAAGAATCTCAGTATTATATTGGACACGTTTACATACACCATGCTATACTTTTTCTAGCAATAGGTCTAATCTATTGGCTTTTAGTGCAAACGATTGCGCTTATTGAATGTTCATACTGTTCTTATTTCAGTTTACCTGTAACCATTCATTGATTCAATCCTTGTTCATGTTGATGGTTTACACTTAGAATCTACTAGGAGGAATAACATGTTACTGGAAGCCATTTATCACCAACCTAAATCTCAGTATGCCTATGCCTATAATGAAGAAACTTTACATATTCGTGTTCGCACGAAGCAACATGATATGGATCGTGTATCAGTAGTATGGGGAGACAAGTATGACTTTTCTCCTGAAAAAGTGACCACTACAAGAATGGTTGTTTTTGCACAAGATGATTTATTTGATTATTATCACGTTGCTATAAAACCTCCGTTTCGCCGGTTTGCTTATGCCTTTAAATTTGAAACAAAGGATCAAACTGTTTTTTTAAACGAAGTGGGCTTTACAAAGGATAAACTAAGCTCTTCTGGAGTCGGCATGCTTTGGTCACCTTCAGGCATGTTTGAATTCCCGTATTTAAACCCTATCGACGTTCATTCTCCTCCCGACTGGGTGAAAGATGCTGTATTTTATCAGATTTTTCCTGAGCGGTTTGCAAATGGGGATCCTTCCATTAGTCCTAAAGAAGTGGAAGCATGGACACCTGATGCTGTGCCAACAGCAACTAATTTTTTCGGCGGAGATTTACAAGGTGTCATTGATAATCTTGATTATTTAGTAGACTTAGGAATCACATGTATTTATTTCACGCCATTTTTCGAAGCACATTCCAATCACAAATACGATACGATCGATTATTTAAAAGTTGATCCACAATTTGGTGACAATAATACTGCTAAGAAACTAGTCAAAGAAGCACATAGAAAAGGAATAAAAATTATGTTGGATGCCGTTTTCAATCATTCAGGCTATTACTTCCCTCCTTTTCAGGACGTCTTACTAAACGGAGAAAAATCACGTTTTAAAGACTGGTTCCATATTAAAAGTTTCCCAGTCTCCACTAATCCATTAAATTACGATACATTCGGTTTCGTTCCGGAAATGCCTAAATTAGACACGGAGCATCCGGAAGTGAAAGCATATTTATTGGAAGTAGCCCGTTATTGGGTGGAGGATATTGGGGTTGACGGCTGGCGTTTAGATGTAGCTAATGAAATTGACCATCAATTTTGGCGTGAATTCCGTCATACCGTAAAGAAAGCAAATCCGGAGGCGTATATACTCGGTGAGACCTGGCACAATTCAATGGCCTGGCTGGGGGGAGATCAGTTTGATGCTGTGATGAACTATCCGGTTACAAATAGTATTCTCGACTTTTTTGTGAAGGATGAGATTGATGCGGCATCTTTTATGGGTAGACTCGATGCGATGCAAATTGCCTATCCGAAACAAGCAAATGAGGTTGCCTTTAATTTATTAGATTCCCATGATACACCGCGATTGCTTACGATTGCAAAAGGGAATAAGGATCGAATGAAGCTCGCTGCGTTGTTCCAACTTACCTATAGTGGGGCGCCATGTATTTATTACGGTGATGAGATTGGTATGGCAGGTGGGGCAGACCCAGGTTGCAGAAAACCGATGATTTGGGAGAAAGAACACCAAGACCTGAACATGCTTGCCTTTTATAAAAAAATAATTCAGCTTAGAAAAGACCATCGCTCCTTAAGAGACGGTACCTTTCGTTTTCTGTTGGCTGAAAAAGACAAAAAAATAATAGCCTTTGAGCGAACAGATGTGATGGATCGTTTCATTATTATCTTAAACAGTGATAATCAAAAGCAAAAGGTGACACTTGAAAACATCTCTGCGGGAACCTTTCGAAATATGGATACAGATGAAAAATATCAAGTTTTAAAAGGGGAAATCACTGTGGAAGTTGAGGCGGTAAGCGCAGTTATTTTAAAGGATCAATAATAAAAGACGCTTTGCGTTTTTCTTTTCCTTTAATGTATAAAACAAATGTACCTTGGCCATAGTATAGTTAGTGAGCGTTTCTTTTTAACACTTACGTTTAACTAACATGTTCAAAGGGAGGTTCCTTCAAGATTAAGAAGAGCAATTCTCCGACGGCCAAGAAACTTAAAACGAGACATATTCTTTGTGAAGAATGACATGGCAACGGTAAACGAAATTTATAACTGTGAAGACTGTACCTTTTGAACATCATCTTAAACTAACTCGTACTTATATTCGATAAATAACATCCCCACCTGTGCTTAACCCCTTTGCGCAGGTGGGGATGTTTCTTTTAGTTAAACTATTTCACTGCAAAATTGTCCAAATAATCACAAAAATAATTGCCGCAATCGTAGTGGACCATGTTTTTAAGAATGATTTTTTCTTCTGTTCCTGTTCTTGCTCAGCCATCTGAAATTCCCCCTGTATGATCTTATACCCTATTCTTCAAGGTGATAAGATATCATTATATAGAAAAACGAATAGGCCAGCTCCAGCCTGAATGGAAGCTAGCCTTATTAAATTATTTAATTAGAGAGTTTTATTGTGAAATCCCTTTCTTGAATTATAACTTATTTCGTTATAAAAGTGGAGGTTAATATTCTATCATTGGGTTGTTAATAAGTGGTTTTCATTCCTTCGTTTCTCGGAAAATCGACAGGTAAGGGTTCTGGTCGGTTGAACGTGCTTTTCACATGATAAAAAATTCCTTCTTTAGCTGATTTCAGTAATCCTTCCATCGCCTCTAAAGAGTGGAATGCCATTTTTCCACTTGCCCGTTCTTCCCTTTGATCTCTAATGGCATAGGCCATATCTACAAGCCCAATCCCTCTGCTATTTTTTTCCTGGCTAATTTCATTAAATGAATGTTCCACTTTAACTTCTTCCCACTCTTCATAGGCTTTTTTTCTAGGTACTTCATTCCACCTAGAGTTATCCCTCGTTCTCAAAAACACAGGACCGCCAAAAAGATTTGGTCCATCTAATGGATCAACATCATTAATGCAGATTGTACCTTCTGTCCCGTATATTTCAATCCTCGGCAGTTCAGAATCCCAAACATCAAAACTAGTAATCATTGTGGCGATAGTACCATTCACAAATTCAAGATTTCCTGTTATGTGTGTCTCTACTTCAACATCTATTATTTCCCCTTGTCTTGGCTCACTTTCTATTGTTCGTTTAAGACGGGTTCTTTTTGACATGGCACAGCAGCTTTTTACTGGCCCAAGTAATGACAAAAGCGTTGTCATATAATAAGGCCCGATATCAAGCAATGGTCCTCCACCTGGTTTATAAAAGAAATCGGGATTAGGGTGGAACATTTCTGGCCCTGGGGTAACAACAAAGGCAGTTGCAGCAGTAACCTCTCCAATTCTTCCTTCATCTATTATCTTCCGGCACGTTTGAAGACGACCACCTAAAAAAGTATCAGGAGCACATCCAACGTAAAGTCCTTTTTCCTTTGCTAATGCTAGAATTCGTTCTGCCTCTTCGAGAGTTGCCGCTAACGGTTTTTCTGAATACACATGTTTTCCTGCATTTAAAGCCTGCATTGTAAGCTCTGCATGAACGGCGGGGACCGTTAAATTAAGGATGATATCTATGTCAGGGTCCTCTATCAGTTCTTGACTCGTTGCATATGCTTTTGGAATAGCATGTTGCTCTGCTTTTTTACCCGCTTTGTCAAGACTTCTACCTGCACAAGCAACGACGTTTACAATATCGTATTTCTTTAAATTATCAAGATAAACGTCACTAATATCGCCAATCCCGATAACACCAACATTAAACTTTTTCATCCAAATAGTAGCTCCCTTCACTTTAGTTATTTGACAGTAAATTGTCACCTAGATAATCGATCGTTTATCTTTTGCACTGTTTCGTCAATATATCCTTTTGCTTTTTTCGCCATTTCGTACGGATCATTTATTTCTGGATCCTGCTCCGCTTCCACAACTACCCATCCTTCATAGTGTTCGATAAGCATTTCTGTTAAAACAGGTTCAAAGTTAATATCTCCATCTCCAGGCACAGTGAAGACTCCGTTCCGTACAGCTGTTCTAAAGTTCATCTCTTGCTCTTTCATTTCCTGTAAAACTGATTTTCTGACATCTTTCAAATGAATGTATTGAATCCTTTTACGGTGATTTTGATAGACTCTAATCGGATCCCCATCTCCATAGTATACATGACCGGAATCATACAACAAGTGTACGAGCGTAGGATCTGTTAATGCCATTAAACGATTGGTTTCTGCCTCTGACTCAATCACCGTTCCTCCATGAGGATGATAAACCAGTTTCACTCCTCGCTCCTTACAGCGTTTCCCTGCTTGATGCAAGCCGTCTATCAACTGTTTCCAACTTTCTTCATCTAGGCGAAATACCCGCTCGTCTTTGCCTCGGTTTAGATGATCCCAATGCATCGATCCTCCCATTTCACAAACGATGAGATATTTTACTCCCAGTGGGATAAGAAAATCCAACCAGTCTTCTATTTCTTGCAGGCTTTCCGCTACTTTTTCAGGAACAGAAAAATGAGTACCGACAAATTTACTCGATAGTTGTACAGATCTTGAAGATAATTCTTTTTTTAACACTTCCGGGTCAGTTGGGAATTTTCGTCCAAGTTCTGTACTCTGATAGCCTAAGTTCGAAAGGTCATCTACAATGTTTTCAAATGTATAACGATCTCCCAGGTCTGGTAAATCATCATTCGCCCAGCCAATCGGAGCAATTCCAAGTTTAAAACTAGTAACGTTAGTCATTTGATCTCTCCTTTCTGTTTTAGTCTTTTAGTCTACGTTTAACTCTATCGTTTTTTTCTGTTTATAGGATTCAGTCGCTGCAACGGCTATTTCTAAAGCAATTTTCCCATCGACTTCATTAACAGACGGTTTTTCTTCTTTTCGTAAACTATCAATAAAGGCAACCATTTCTTGTAAATACGCTTCACCAAACTGTGTCGGAAAATCCGGTAATATATCATGTGTCTTCCCCGCTTTAGTTAACACATGAAGATCAAGGTTTTTTAGAGAACCGATTTGAATGGCTCCTTCTGTACCAATAATTTCGGCACGAATATCATAGCCATAATACGCATTACGACTTGCTTCGATGTCTCCTGCCGCACCATCATTAAACGTCAAAAACGTGAGTGCTTGGTCGACATCGCCATACTCTGCAACGAAATCATGTCGAACAATGCTTCCTTGTGCATTTACCGTTTTTACTTCTTGATCAAGGAAAAAGCGGGCTGCATCATAATCATGAATCGAAAAATCCAAGTACAATCCGCCACTATTTTTAATGAAATCCGGTGGTGGTGTATTTCCGTCTCGTGAAATCCCTTTAAAATAAAGTGGCTTCCCTATTTCTCCTTTATTGATCCGGTTTTTTGCCGCGACATATGCTGGATCAAATCGTCGCATAAATCCAACCTGACAGAAAACCCCGTTATTTTGAATATCTGCAATCACTTCATCTGCCTGTGCTAACGTTTCTGTAATTGGTTTTTCAGTAAAGATATGTTTTTTACTTTCTGCCGCCTTTTTTATCATTGCAGCGTGCGTGTTTGTAGGTGTAATAATTGCGATAGCATCAACACTATCATTATTGAAGATATCATCCGGATTATCTGACCACTTTGAGACTCCTAATTGCCGGGCAACTTGTTCGGCCCTTCCTGGCATTGGATCACAAACAGCAACTAGCTCCGCACCCTTCACTCGAAAAGCGAGATTCTCAGCATGCCAGTAACCCAACCTTCCTAATCCTAACACTGCACATCTAATTGTTTCTTTCATCTTAAAACCACCTTTTCATTTAGATTTAATCATCAGAATGTTATCATGAAATTTACCAGTAAACGCTGTTAAAGTAAGCGCTATCAAAAAAGTGTCCAAAGGAAAGGACTGAAAATTTAAGGTTAATTTCCAGTCCTTCTCCTCTACGCCGAACGGATATGTTACGCGATACCAACCTTCGCTAATTCACCTCGTCTAAACGAACTGTGCGATTTTCTAGCCATGATCGCTTGGCGGCAGAAGCCATTTGTTCCGCTTTATACCCATCTTCCCCTGAACAAATAACAGCTTTATCACCAAGAATCGCATTTGAAAATTCCTGAATTTCTTCAAAATAAGCATCCTTATATCGCTCCAAGAAATAGTGCTTCGGATTATCTAAGTAGACATTTTCTTTCTTTGAAACTTTGATATTCGTTTCTGATTCGTTTTCTACAGCAACAGATCCAAGGTTCCCAAAAACTTCTACACGTTGATCATACCCAAAAGCTGATTCACGACTATTCTCAATTACACCGAGCGAACCATTTTCAAAAGTCAATGTGATGACTGCTGTATCTACGTCGTTATGACGACCAAACATCGGATCAACTAAATTCGCTGCTTTAACAGTAATATCAACGACTTTACTATCTGAAAAATAACGCATCATATCAAAGTCATGAATCGTCATGTCCATAAACATTCCACCAGATCGTCGTACATACTCTTCTGGTGGAGGTGCCGGGTCTCGAGAACTAATCCGAATCAAATGAATATTTCCAATCTGCCCATCTTCAATAAGGTCATGAATTTTTCGAAAGTGTTTATCAAATCGACGGTTAAAGCCAACTTGAAACTTCACACCTGCATCCTCGACTATCGCTAGTATTTCTTTAGTATCTTCTATATTAAAACTAATTGGCTTCTCACAAAAGATATGTTTTCCTGCTTTTGCAGCTTCTTTGATAAAAGAAATATGAGAATCGGTTGAAGAACAAATTAATACCGCATCGATTTCCTCATCATTAAATATATCCTGTGGATCCTTCGTAATAACAGGTACTTGCTCTTCGATGTTTGTTCCGTTTAATTGTTCAACATAAACATCTGCAATAGCTTTTAATCTCATATTAGACGAGCCAAGAATATTATTCGCATGTAACAGTCCAATTCGCCCTGCTCCTATAATGCCTAGTGTTAATGTTTTCATAGCAACCCCTTTCAACAAATGTTAGAGAAAACTATAACTTTGAAAGTACATCAAGGGTTGTGTCTTTTGCAGTTTTAATTACCTCTTCTGCTTCCCACGTATAATATTCCGGTCGAAACAACTCCACAGAAACAGCACCAGAATATCCTTTTTCTTTAACAATCGATAAGATTCCTTGTAAGTCGATCACACCTTGTCCAGGCCAAACCCGATCTTCGTCTCGCAAAAATCCAATTGGGAAGTCCTCTGTATCATCAATGTGAACGATAAAGATTTTTGAAACATCTGCTTTTTTCAAATCTTCGATGTCTGAACCCATAGCATGGAAATGAAAGCAATCTAGAACGACTCCTACATTTTCACGATCAACGGTTTCCACGATATCATACGCCTGTCCAAACGTATTTACCGTGCATTGCGGGTGACCAACGAATTCTACTGCTACTTTAATTCCGTAAGGCTTTGCCAAATCAGAAAGCTCCTTTAAAACCTCTACACTGCTCGATTTAATATCTTTGTGTAGTATTTTCAATTCCGTCACTAAAGGAACAGCAACGATAAACTCAGCACCTATTTTTTTCGCGTTTTCTAATGTCTCTTTAAACTCATCAATGATTTTCTTATGGTCCTCTTCATTACGATTGTTAAAAAACACGAGTGCATTCATAGCTAATGGTTTAATACGATTCGATTGGAAATAATTTGCTAAGTCGTCCAATGATTTAGTCTCTAAATACTCCGGTAACTTATCCATGGTACGAATTTCAATATAGTCATACCCGTGTTTTTCACAAAGATCTAAGTCCTTCTCAAGATTCGAATTTTCAAGTGTCGTCGCTTGGTTGTAACATAGTTTCATAGTTAAAACCTCCTCATATTATTTATAGAATGCTGGTTTATCTTCAAGTCTAATAGGTTCTTTCTCGCCTGATTCCTGCGCTTTCACTCCTGCATCTCCTGTTACAGCTGCAATATATCCATCCCAAGCGGATGGCCCTGATGGTACGCCTTTTTCTTTTGTAGAGTCAATAAAGTCTTGGAATTCTTTATTAAATGCATCTTCAAAACGGTATTTCCAATCCATAAGGATCGTGGAACCCAGTACTGCATTTTTACGGTATTCAACGGTGCTCACTTCAGGTAATTTTACGACACCTTCCTCACCGACAACCTCACATTGGATATCATATCCGTACTTGCAATTCACGAAAATTTCTGCCTGCATAATAATTCCACCGACTGTCTCTAACGTCACAATTTGCGGATCTTTCAAGTGCTTTAACGCGTTCCTGGTTTTCTTCGGATAAGTCACTTGAATCGACTTATAATCATCATTCACTAGCCAATGCAGTGTATCAATTTCATGAATAAGCGTATCCAAAATAGCCATGTCTGTCGTATAGTTCTCGCCTACTTCAGCATTACGGTGTGCACATTTGATCATGAGTGGTTCGCCGATAAAGTTGTTGTCAATTGCTTCTTTCATTTGACGATATCCCTGGTCATAACGACGCATAAAGCCAACTTGTACAAGACGCTTACCATATTTCATTTCTGCTTCGACTATTCTCATACATCCTTCTGCAGTTGTAGACAACGGTTTTTCAACAAAAACAAATTTCCCTGCTTCAATTGCCTTCAAGACAGTTGCTTCATGCGCTGGTCCCCAACTCGTGACAAGAACGGCATCGACATTATCATCTTGAATAAGTGCGGAATCATCCGAATAAACTAAAGCTTGTAAACCGAGGTCTTCTACTGCTTTTCGAGCAGCTTCTTGATTCACATCTGTAACCGCGCGAATTTCCGCTCCAGTTACCGTGTTCGAAATCCGCTTCATATGTTCTCTTCCTATTGCACCTGTTCCAACTACTCCAAATCCTAACATCATAAGTAATGCCTCCTATTATTTAATCTTTAATAAATTCTGATCGATATACTTTCTTGCGATAAGTGCATACTCTAGCGGGTGAGCCTTGGCCGGGTCTTGTTCTGCTTCAATCACAATCCACCCTTTGTAATCTGCCGAAAGTAATTCTTGATAGACTTGGACAAAATCTATGTCTCCATCTCCCGGTACAGTAAACATGCCATGCAAAAATGAATCTAAAAAGGATTTCCCTTCTTTTACACATTCCTCCATCTTATTCGTTCGAATATCCTTAAAATGAACATGTTTAATTCGATCCATATGTTTTCTTAATAGATCCATATAATTGTTATCAGATACGAAAATATGTCCCGTATCATATAACAAATGTACGTGCACCGGATCGGTATTTTCCATAAGGCGGTCGACTTCTTCTAATGTTTGCACCCCTGTACCCATATGGTGATGAAAAACGAGCAACAACCCATACTCTTCGGCAATTTTTCCTAATGTATTTAAACCTTCACAAAGCTCTTGCCATTCTCCATCATTAAAATAAGGTTTTTCTTGAAAAACATTTTTACTTGTTCCTTGAATGCTGTGTGACTGTTCGGAAACAACCACAGCACTTGCATGGACGGCTTTCAGATAAGCACAATGTTCATGAAATTCTTTGGATGCTTCTTCAATACCATCTCGAATAATAAAACTACTAAACCATTTTGAGGCAACTTTTAAATGACGCAGTGTTAATTCTTTGTTTAATATTTCAGGTTCCGGGAAGAAGCCACCGACCTCTGTCCCGTCAAAACCTGAAATATACACATCTCCCAGTAAGTGAGACAGGGTCGTTTCCTTACCGATCTCAGGGATATCATCATTTCTCCAACCGATCGGGGCGATCCCCCATTGAATATGCTCTTGTCCCATATATATCCTCCATTCTCTTTAGTACTTCTTCGCTTTTTCAAGCATTTTTTCCTTGAATTTGTATGCTTGTTGGATACTTTCTTTTTCAGAGACTTCTGCTACACCTAAATTCCACCAGCTGCCTTCATAACCCTCAGACATTGTTTTAGGTAAAACTTTCATTTCAATCAACGTAGATTTTTCCTGTTTTTTGGCATCTTCCAGAGCAGCTATTAACTCTTTTTCCGTATTTGCCCGGTAGGTTTTCGCCCCATAGCCTTCCGCAACTTTGGCGTAGTCTATGTTTAACACCTGGTCATCTGCCGTGCGAAATTCACAATTGTAGCTTCCGCCGCCATGATCCATTTGAAGGTTATTTATACAACCATAACCAGAGTTATCAAACAGAAGGACATTAATCTTCGTATTGTACTGAATTGCCGTAATTAACTCAGAATGAAGCATCAGGAAACTTCCATCTCCTACCATTGCATACACTTCTTTTGAGGGTTCCGCTAATTTCGCGCCCAAGGTTCCAGAAATTTCATAGCCCATACAAGAGTACCCATATTCTAAATGATACGTATTTGGAACTTCTGATTGCCACAAACGCTGTAAGTCACCTGGAAGAGATCCTGCTGCGCATACAACCACACTATCCTTATCCACCGTTTCATTAATGGTCAAAAGTGCTGTTGTTTGCGGAAAGTTCGTATTCAATGTATCTGCGTAGCGATTCAATTTTTCCTGCGAGAATTGCCCTTTCACTTCTGGATCAAAGTTGTCTCGATCATATGTGATATGACGAAGACGGTTTCGCTCTTCCGCCCACTCTTCTTTTAATTCTTGGAGGGTTGCACCATGAGAACTTTTATAGCCTTCCAACATGGGCATTAACTTTTCAAACGTTGTCCTTGCATCTGCTACTACTTGGAAAGCATCCAATTTCGAAGCTTGCATCCTGCTGACGTTAATATTTAAGAATTTCGTACTTTCAAAATTGAAAACCGTTTTAGATGAGGTTGCAAAGTCCGTGTATCTCGTTCCTACACCAATGACTAGATCTGCTTTACGAGCAGCTTTATTTGCCGCCAAAGTTCCTGTGATACCAAGACCGCCTAAATTATTCTTAAACGTATGCTCTATTGCTGATTTTCCTGCCTGCGTCTCTGCAAGTGGGATATCATAGGCTTCGGAAAACGCCATAATTGCTTCACGGGCCTCGGAATATTTCACTCCCCCACCTACTACAATCAGTGGCTTTTTGCTTTGCTTGATTAGTTCGGTAGCTCCTTTTAGTTCTCTCTCTACCGGTTGCTTCCGATCGATATAATGGACACGTTTCCTGAAAAACTCTTCGTCGTAGTCGAAGGCTTCTCCTTCTACATCTTGAGAAATACAAATAGTCGCTGGACCTGATCTTGCTGGATCCGTCATCACTTCAAATGCTCGGATAAGACTAGACATTAACTGCTCCGGGCGTGTAACGCGATCCCAATAACGAGATACTGGCTGCAAAGCATCATTGGTCGTAATAGCTGTACTGTGCTCTTGTTCAAACTGTTGGAGCACCGGATCGGGTTGACGGGAAGCAAATGTATCCGCCGGAATGAGTAAAACCGGGATATTGTTAGCTAGCGCTGTTGCAGCTGCTGTTACTAAGTTCGCGGAACCAGGTCCACTTGATGTCGTTAAAGCATATATCTT
Source organism: Salipaludibacillus sp. CF4.18 (assembly GCF_051262595.1). NCBI lineage: Bacteria > Bacillati > Bacillota > Bacilli > Caryophanales > Bacillaceae > Salipaludibacillus > Salipaludibacillus sp. CF4.18. The sequence continues at coordinate 29,454 of NZ_JBIMEV010000036.1, read as the reverse complement.
TTTACGAAGTTTTTGTTTACTGTAAGCAATCGCAGCATGTGCCATTCCTTGTTCGTTTTTCCCTTGAATCACTTTTAGGTGTCCAGCATCCTGTTCTAATGCTTGCCCAATTCCTAATACGTTACCATGACCAAAGATGTTGAAAATTCCTTCTACAAACGGGAATTCTTCGCCATCGATATGCACATATTGTTGATTTAAAAATTTAATGAGTGCTTGCGCTGTCGTCAAACGGATCTTTTCCATCATTTACGCCCCTTATATTGTATTATTTTCCCCAATTAATTTCTCTATCTCTTCTACTGTTGGCATCGCATCTGAAGAACTGTGTTTACTTACGACAATCGATGCTGATGCACTGCCATACTTCAATGCTGTTTCAATATCTTTTCCTGATACGAGGGCATAAAGGAAGGCCGACGCATAGGAGTCACCTGCACCAAATGTTTTCAACACTTTTGTTTTATATGCTTTACCACGGTATGTTTCGCCTGATCTTGTATAGGCAAAAGAACCTTCGACGCCATGCTTGATGACTACCAACTCCGGAGAGTGCTGAAACAAGTCCTTGATTGTCTTTTCATTTTCACCTTCATGGTCAAGGTTTTCCATCATGTCAAACTCTTCGCGTGTACCGATCACAACATCTGATTGTTCAGCAACCTGTGTATAATAGACGGCTGTTTCTTCTTTGGATTTCCACGTGTATGGACGATAGTCCAATTCGAAAATAACCTTTACATGATTTTTCTTCGCTAGTTTCACTGCTTTAAGCAATGCTTCCCGAGATGGGCTTTGTGCCAATGCCGTTCCTGAAACAAGTAATATTTTCGTCCGTTTTATATATTCTTCATCTACTTCTGCCGGCTCTAAATAAAGATCTGCTACCTGCTCTCGATACATAAGGATGCTGCACTCCTCAGGACTCTTTATTTCCGTGAAAGCCAGACCTACTTTGTGCCCGTCATTGTCGATGACCATGTTTGATGTATCAATGCCAACGTTACTCATATATTGCTCTATGAATCTACCATGCTGATCATCCGGTATCTTACCGATAAAACCAGCCTTTAAGCCTAATTTTGAACTTCCGATTGCAACGTTAGCAGGAGAACCGCCAACATATTTTTGAAATGTGATGGTTTCTTCCATCGGTCTGTTAAACTCCACAGCGTTCAAATCAATGCATGCTCGCCCTACAGCAATTACGTCAAATTCTTTGTCAGTATTAAATGATATAGTCATAAAATAAACATCTCCTTTTAATTAGCTTCATTGTTTTCTGAAAGTTTTCTAACGTTTCATTCACTTGTTCATGCACATTCATGAGTTTATAATCCACTCGTGATCTGAATCATTATTAAACTTCCAAATTCGCTGAGGACCTGCCATCACATTGAGATAATAAGAAGTGTATCCTGCTGGGACACCTACTGGATGATAACCTTTAGGAACAATAACCATATCTCCGTTCTCAACTGTCATCGTCTCATCTAATGATCGATCATCTGTATACACTCTTTGGAAAACAAAACCTTGTTTTGGATCTTGCTCATGGTAATAGGTTTCCTCCAGCATTGATTCCTCTGGCAGATTATCCTGGTCATGTTTATGAGGCGGATAGCTGGACCAGTTCCCGCTTTCTGTGAAAACTTCCACTACTAACAAGCTATTTGCGGAAGGATCATCATCCGGCAAGATGTTATGCACCATCCGTTGATTATTTCCTTTGCCACGGTGCTCTGGTTTAATATCAGCACCTCTGATTAGTTTTGTAGGTAATTGTTTTTCAGAAGGTGAATAGCACAGCGCCACTCTGGCCTTGCTAATAGCTGTCACTTCAAATTTCCGATCGTTAGAAACATACACGCTGTCTGTAGGCTTTTTCTCAAATACTGACTGACGTGTTCCGATATTTTCGAATGTCTCTTCCCCATCCGTCACGGTAATATTTCCAGTTACTGCGACAACGCAACATTCTATTTTATCTAACTCCTCTGAGAAGATCGTTCCTGGATCAAGATCAATCATTTTGAAGCTGACATACTCAAGTCCGGAATTATTTGATGAAATTTCATGAACTAACGTAACCCCTGGCTGTACTTCTTTACTCTGTGGTTTTCGAATCAACTTACTCATAATTAAACATCCTCCTTCAAGTAGTAATCATTACATAATTGCAATCGATTACATTTGTTCATAAAAAAATATGTTTTCCTTGCTAAAAGTGTCCTCGATTTACTCTTTATGTTTTCGAGTACATTACACTTTTTTAGTCCAGTAAGTTGCAAAGACAAAATAAGCAACCGTTGATACTAATGCGATAATCTTATAGATGTCTATATTCAATGAGCCTGAAAACACCATGAATGAACTTACTAACAATGTGATAATGCTACCTCCTGCAAGCAAAGCAGTGACCGAAAACAAAGACGAGAATTTCTTTTCCGTAGTAACTTGAGCCTCTACCTCTAACAATGCATCTCGATCTTGCTCTTTTGTTAACTTCTCTTGAATTAATTTTTCCTCACGCTCTTCCATTGGGTATTTCTCTTTAGCTCCAGCTTTTCCTGCTAAATAAATGTATGATACAGAAGCGATTAACCATGTCGGTACTGCTAAAAAATACACATGAATTACTTGTGTCATTGTCATGACAATGACAAATAACGCACTAATGATCCAACTTGAAAGAGCTGGTTTGTTTAAATGCAATTTTTTGTAACTTGCCCAGTACCTTGTAAAACCTAGTTTAGGGAAAATCCAGTGTTCAGTAACAATAATTGCTCCAACAGGTAGTAAGATCATTCCCATAAATCCAACAACATCTAATAAATTTGTGAAAACGAAAGGGAAACAAGCAATCAATGTAATAAGAGCACCTGTTGCCAATGTCACTGTTTTAACTGAGTGTTTACTGAAGATTGTCTGAAAAGCTAGCCCTGCTCGATATATTGTCGGGTTTGATGTCGTCCATCCAGCGATGATAACTGCGATAACACCAGTCACCCCTAAAACATTATAAGCAACCGCTCCCGCATCTAATTGAGTTAAACTAGTTGATAGGATAACGGCCGCTGTAGCACCCATAATTCCTGCACATATCCATGCAACGTAATGCCCAAAAAACATTCCTACAGCTGAGATAAATCCGTATCTGGCTTTTTTAGCATATCTGAATATCGCCATATCACTCATTCCACCATGCATCGCTAGGTTAGCGATCCAAGCGAAAGCAATAACGTGATAAAATGTGAACTGACTCTCAGGATTAGATACCCAAACACTTTCATTTGCCAATATCATAAAATCAGACATTGAATTTAATCCAGTAACACTTGTGGAAGCTCCAATCAAATAATATAAACCAACGAGAGCACCACTCACGAACACAACACCTAACCAAGGAGCACAAATCGACGAAAATTGTGTTACTGATTTAAAACCGAATGCTGCAACGACCGCGACAATAGTTCCGATAGCTAAGACGATAGCAATGAATGATAAGCTCGTCGGATACCATGTTGTTTGAATCGGAATATTAAGTATTTCGCGAACGGCTGAGGCGGACACAGTAACCATTGCCCCACCGATAATACAAAAGAAAATTCCATTAATAGCATTATAAATTTTCTGCATGGTTGGTCCTGAAATTTTCTTTAAATAGGTGTAAAGTGTCAATCTCGTGTCCGTAGCAATTGGGGCCGTAAATAGAGCCCATGTTAATACTGCGAGTAAGTTTCCGAATATTAAACCGATAATCACATCAGATGCTGCAACCCCCCACATGACGAAAGTTGCGCCTATGACAAATTCTGTACCAGCTACGTGTTCTCCTGCAAATAGACCAAGAAACCGTCGTTTTCCATGAAGTTGATATTGAGATATCGGACGATCCTCTTTTGGAATATGGGAAACATCAATATCTTCAACAGTTTGCAAATCTTCCTTTCGAAGTGCCATGCCTTCAACCCCTTCACATTTCCACTGATTGCAATCGATTACATTATGTTGTAAAAATTTTTTCCTTAGTTAAGTTTTTTATCTACTAATAATATAACACTTAATTAAACCGCTTTCAATATTCTTTTTATTGTGACTACTACTTTTTTCTGAATTCTTGACTAATTCTATGATTGAAGTTAAGAGTTCAGCCTTAGTCATTGGGTTATTCAACTGCTTTCCCACTAGTTCCAAATTCGCGTATTTTATTTTTAACAGTTTCAACGACTGCTTCGATAGCAGGAAGTAAGATTAAGCGCGGTTCATAAACGGATTCATTTTCAGAGAGTGATTTCCTTACAGATTTAGTCCAAGCTTGAATATTTTCTGTGTTTACATTAATTTTTGCATGACCAAGTTTAATCGCCCTTTGAAGTTGGTGTTGTGGAATTCCCGTCCCTCCATGTAATACTAGTGGAATTTCAGTAGCTTCCGAGATTTCTTTCATAGTATCAAAGCTTAATTGGGGTTCCCCTTGGTACGGACCGTGTACCGAACCGAGAGCTGCGGCTAATGCATCGATGCTCGTTTCTTCTACTATCCTTCTACACTCACCAACATCTGCATAATTAATACCACCAATTAAACCATCTTCGTTCCCACCTACTGTGCCTACCTCTGCTTCAACGGAAACACCATGCTTTTTCGCATATTTGACTACTTCCATCGTCATTTTAATGTTTTGTTCAATAGGATGATGGGAGCCGTCTATCATGACCGAAGTAAATCCTGCATCAATGGCTAACTTGCAACGCTCCACCGTTTGACCATGATCGAGATGAAGTGCTACTGGTACAGTTATCCCTTTTTCTTCATGAATCGCTCTCACCATTCCGCTAATATTGCGGAAACCTCCTAGAAAATCAACTAAACGATCTGATGCGGCGATTATAATAGGGGCACGCTCATCCTCCGCAGCTTTCAAAAAAGCTTGAATAAATTCAAGGTTATTAATATTATATTGACCAACTGCATATCCTTCTTTTTTTGCTTTGATTAACATTTGCTTCATAGAAACGAACGACATTTTTTATTCCCTCCATATATATCTTGTTTATTTATAGTCAATATCTTACCACTTTTTGATATACTTTTGGTATCTTTTGATAAAGTTTTAGTTATTTTATTATTTTTTTCCTAAATAAAAGCTAATATTAGTGTACTTTTGATAATAGTTTGGTATTATTTAGATAGTTGCTATTTTAAGGGAATTTAAGAAAGGATAATTATGTTAAAAACACAGAGGATCGAAGAAATGAGAAAATATGTAGAAAAACACCACGTTGTTTCATTAGAACAACTAGCAGAGGTCTTTCAAGTTTCTTTAAACACTGTACGCAGAGATACCAATTCTCTCGTTACAACCGGAAAAATGAAAAAGGTACATGGCGGTATCTCCCTTGTTAATTCTCAGCCAGTCAATTACCAAGTAAGGCAAGTGATCAACGAAAAGTCCAAAAAGGTTATTGCACAGAAAGCCGCCTCCCTAGTTGAAAATGGTGACATCATATACGTCGATACAGGAACAACAACTGTTTATCTCGCTGAATATTTACAAGAAAAAGAAGTTACAGTTATTACGAATAACCTAGATTTCATTGTGCAATCTCAGCTATACCCGAATTTACGTATCATATCAACCGGCGGTTTACTTGATAGTACGTTAAATGCCTTTGTTCACTTGCAAAACATGGACGTATTAAGATCTTATAACATTACCAAAGCCTTTGTGGCATCAACAGGTATATCTATAGAAAATGGTATTACACACGCATCTCCACTTGAATATGAGGTTAAAAAGTACATTGTTTCTAAAAGTAAAGAAACTTACTTGCTGGCTGATTACTCAAAATTTGGTAAACAGGCACTCATCACGTTCAGTCAGTTAGATGAGCTGGATTTTATCATTACCGATCAAACACCTGCTAATACGTATCTGGATTTCATCTCTCAACATAAAGTCGAACTTATCGTCGTTGATAACTTGAACTATTGATAACTATTATATAGAAAAAACTCGAATATTTTTAAAAACCTAGGAGGTTTTAACATGCCGTTATTACGTTTTGATGTGATAGAAGGAAGAAATGAACAAGAACTACGAAGGTTATTGGATGCTAGTCATGAGGCAATGGTAGAGGCTTTTGACGTTCCACATTCTGATCGTTACCAAATCGTCAATCAACACTCGCCTAATGAAATGATCATCGAAGATACTGGTCTAGGATTTAATCGTACGAAAGACGTAGTTATTATTAGTATTGTGAGTAAAACTAGAACGAAAGAAAAAAAAGAAAGACTTTATTCACTCATAGCAGAAAGGTTAAAAAATGAGTGTGATATTGCACCGGAAAATGTGATGATTAATCTCACGGAAAATAATGATGCAGACTGGAGCTTTGGACTTGGTGAAGCGCAATTTTTAACTGGAAAACTGTAATTACGAACTGCGTGTTTTGTAAGTGCTACGACGGTAGCACCTACTTCTTTTTTCAACTTCTAATCTCTCTTATCCTCGCCTATACTCTTGTTTTCAACCTGCTACTTTTGTAGGTGCTACTACGGTAGCACCTACCTCTTTTTTCATCTTCTAATCTCTCTTATCCTCGCCTATACTCTTGTTTTCAACCTGCTACTTTTGTAGGTGCTACTACGGTAGCACCTACCTCTTTTTTCATCTTCTAATCTCTCTTATCCTCGCCTATGCTCTCGTTTTCAACCTGCTACTTTTGTAGGTGCTACCACGGTAGCACCTACCTCACAACAATCTCTAAAAAACTAAAAAAAGGCTGGCAACAGGTTAAATCCTGTTGCCAGCCTTTTTCTTAGCTGAGATTTTACTAGATTAGGTTTAATTTGCAATCGATTACAGAAAAGGTTATTTTTTCTTTTGATGCTTTCGAGAATCAATATAAACAGCAACGACAATAATTGCACCTTTCGTGATTTGTTGCCAGTAAGAACTTACTCCTAGTAAATCTAGTCCATTGTTCATTACACCTATGATCAATGCACCGATAATGGTTCCCCCTACAGTACCGATACCTCCAAATAAACTAGTGCCCCCGATAACAGCCGACGCAATGGCATCTAATTCAAACATTAAACCTGATTGCGGTTGTCCGGATGCAATTCTTGATGTCAGAATGACACCAGCAAGACCGCCAAGTAAACCTGCGTACGAATAAACAAATAACTTCACTTTAGCAACGTTAATCCCTGCGGTAACTGCTGCTTGCTCGTTACCACCAATCGCATATATATATTTACCAAGTTTTGTCTTATTAAGGATGACCCAAGTTATGGCACCAATTAAAGCGAATATGATAATCGGTACCGGAATACCAACAACAACCCCTTGTCCAATGAATCTAAATGATTCTGAAATACCGCCAATTGGACGGCCTTCACTTATTAGTAAAGCTAAACCTCGGGCAGACGTCATCATACCAAGTGTAGCGATGAACGGTGGAAGCATTGCCTTTGCAACCATTAATCCGTTTAGAATACCAACGAACAAACCTGCACCTAAACCTGCTAATATAGGAAAGATAATTGGCATGCCTGACTGAGCAGTCATCGCAACAATCACCGAAATTAAAGCGATCATCGAACCTGAAGATAAGTCAATTCCACGTGTAATAATAATAGGAGTTACCCCTATCGCAATTATTCCGATAATAGACATTTGCCTTACAATATTTAATAAGTTCGTCGAAGTTAAAAAGTGCGGTGTTAATAGTGTCATTAAAATAATTAACAAAATTAGGATAATGAGGATCCCGTACTTTTTAAAGATATGCATCATTATTTCTTTCTTTCGACTATTTTTATTTTCGTTGTCATTATTTGTCGCTTCATTCACTTGCCCCATCTTACATTCCTCCCATTCGTTAATGCTTAAACGGTTTCTTTCTCTTTATTACTTTCTGTTTCCACTTTTTCTTGAGAACGCTGACCTGTTGCATATTGCATAATTGTTTCTTGATCCGCTTCTTCATTTGATAATTGAGCGGTTATTTTCCCTTCATGCATGACTACAATACGATCACACAATCCTTTAATTTCGGCCATTTCAGAAGAAACAACAACGATTGCTTTTCCTTCTTGCGCTAATTTAAAAATAATATTATAAAATTCTGCCTTAGCTCCGACATCAATACCGCGAGTTGGTTCATCTAGGAAGAGAATATCTGGATTACGTAATAACCACCTTGCCAGCAATACTTTTTGTTGGTTACCCCCACTTAAGTTTTCAACAATTTGATCTAGATTCGGGGTCTTAATATTTAATGCTTTTCGTTGCCTGGCACAATCTTCGTTAATCCTTTTAGAATTTAATAAACCCATCGACAGATAAGTGTCTATGTTAACGGTTATCATATTCTCTCTTACATCTAAAGGTAAAAATAATCCAGTTAGTTTACGGTCTTCTGTTAGGAAACCTAAACTATTATTAACAGCATCTACCGGACTTTTTATATTTGATTTCTTGCCGTGTATATAAACCTCTCCCGCTTCCGCTGAGCGAATACCAAAGATTGTTTCCATGACTTCCGTTCTGCCAGCACCCATTAATCCGGCAAAACCAAGGATTTCACCTTTCCGAACCTCAAAACTAACATCTCTAAAAAATTCAGATTTAGTCAACTTCCTGACAGATAGTGCGACCTCTTGGATATCAACTTTTGGTTTGTTAAAGACTTGATTTAATTCACGGCCGACCATCAATTTTATCAATTTATCGCGATCCATTTCTTCTGCAGTACCTGATCCAACGTATTGACCATCTCTAAATACAGAGATATCATCGGCTATTTCATATAACTCACTCATTTTATGTGTAATATAAATGACCCCGACTCCCTTTTTAGTTAATGAGCGGATAATTTTAAATAGTTGCCCAACCTCTTTGTCTGTAATCGCAGAGGTTGGCTCATCCATAATAACTAACTTGGAGTTAAAGGATACCGCTTTGGCGATTTCCACCATTTGCGTTTTTGCAATAGAGATATCCCCCATTTTGAGTGATGGAGACATATTGATTCCCAATTCCTCTAATAGATCAGAGGTCATTTTTTTAAGTTTTCTTTCATTAATAATTCCACTTTTATTGTATGTCGGTTCTCTTCCTAAAAAAATATTTTCAGCAACAGTCATTTCCGGAATTGGGCTTAATTCTTGATGAATCATCGATATACCAACATCTAAGGAATCAGTAATATTTTTAAAGTTTACTTCTTTTCCATCAAAAATGACTCTTCCTTTATCGGCTGAATGCATCCCTATAATAACTTTCATTAACGTTGATTTACCAGCCCCGTTTTCACCCATTAATGCGTGAACAGTGCCTTTTTTCACCTTTAGTTGAACATTATCCAGTGCTTTCACACCCGGAAACTCTTTTGTGACATTTTCCAACTCCAAAATATAGTCATTACTCATGAAAGCCACCTCCAGGTATTCTAGAAATTAATGATTTATCATGGAAGAGGCGACGCAAAAGTTTTTATAAACCCTTGCATCGTCTCTAACAGTCCATGCTAAATGCTAAATAAATTGCTAACAATTACTGATCGTATTTATCCATGTACTCATCAACATTTTCAGGAGTAACTAGTTCATAAGGAACGAGGATGTCATCCACTTCTTCACCATTTGCTGCACTTACAGCCGCTTTAATACTGTTAGCACCTTGCCCAATGGCATCCTGATAAACCGTCACATCTAATAAACCATCCTGCATATATTCCAAAGCTGCCGGTGTTGCATCAATACCAGCGACAATTACGTCATCTAACTTACCTTCCGCTTCAAGAGCCATGATCGCACCAATAGCCATTTCATCGTTGTTTGCAACTACTGCATCAATCTCTTCCCCGGAGTTCAACCAATTTTCCATTAATTGCATACCTTCCGAACGGCTAAAGATGGCTGTTCCCTGATAAACCACTTCAATGCCTGGGTACTCTTTAATGATATCCAGATTACCTTGAGTTCTCATGATTTGCGCCTCGTGCCCAAGCTCGCCCTCCATAATAGCGACGTTTCCTTCTCCATCAAGAAGCTCTGCTACTGCTTCCATTTGCAAAGTCCCGGAAACGATTGACTCAGAACCAACAAATGCAGTTGCTGCTTCTATTCCTTCAAAGGTTCGGTTCGCAACAACAATCGGAATCCCAGCATCATTTGCTCTATCAACGATATCCACTGCAGAAACGGTATCTACAGGATGCAAAACAATTGCATCTACATCACGGGAAATAAAGTTTTCGACCTGATCCAGCTGCGTTGCTCCCTCGTTTTGAGCATCGGAGAAAACAAATTCAAAATCTGGATGAGATTCTCCTTCTGCAATCATTGCTTCTTGCATGTAAGTTAAAAACTCATCCAAGTTTGAGATCGAAACACCTATCGTTTTTTCTGCATCTCCGCCGTTCCCACTGTCTGCTTCTTCCGCTCCACTGTTCTCTTCCCCACAAGCTGCCAATAACAATACAACTGACATACCTACTGAAAAACCTAGCTTTTTAAACATATTCATAACTAATTCCTCCTATATAATTAGTTTAAAATTGCAAATAAAACTCCTTAAAAGAAAACATTGCCTCTATTAGCCTCTTAGTTAAACCACCCCTTATTTTTAAATTCTACAATTTACCCCTGTTTTTCTTTAAAAGAAATAAGATATCTAACCAAATTGAAATCGATTACATTTACAGCAACAAAATGAAACATCTTTTGTTTCTATTACTTTATAATACTTTAAACAAAATGTAAACGCTTTTATTCAGAAAAATTAAATTTATTTTCTATAAAAACGGTAATAACGTTATACAGTAGTCTTATTTTATATATATTAAGCTATACTATTTCTGTAATACATATATAGAAGAAACTCATTTAGGCGATCTTATACTAATTAATTACGATAAGAATATTTTCATTTGAAATCCTAAGACTGACAATTAAGAAAACGATTTCATTTCACTTGAATTTAATGCTTATATTGCTTATGATAGTAATATAAATACATTTATTATATGTTCATTAAAAACATGAACTATCTCATTCTATCTTAAGGAATTTAAATTTACCTATTACTTTACCGAAACAGTTTTAAAATAATCTACCATGAAGGTGAGTGGAAGAATCAAATGAAAATGAGTGATGTAGCTAAACTGGCAAACGTTTCACCTGCCACTGTATCCAGAGTTTTAACAAATCCCGATGTTGTTAGTAAAAAAACGAGAGAAAAAGTATTGGCCATAATTGAACAAGTAAACTATCAGCCTCATCTAGTTGCTCGACAATTCCGAACAATGCAAACAAAAATGATACTTGTCGTTGTACCTGATATAACAAGTGCTTTTTTCTCTGAAGTGCTTCGTGGAATTGAACATATCGCTATTGAACAAGGTTATCAAGTTATATTAGGAGACACTGAAAACAGTGTTGAAAGAGAAAACAGTTATATGAATTTACTTCTTCAAAAGCAAGTAGATGGCGTAATCCTATTAACAGCAAAATTAGATAAGGAAAGATTAGAGGAACTATCAAATATATATCCTCTGGTACTTGCTTGTGAATATATTGATGGCTTAAACGTACCCACTGTTTCGATTGATAACATTAGCAGTGCTCGGAAAGCAACGGAGCATCTTATTAGTTTAGGGCATAAAAAGATTGCTCACATTTCCGGACCCGTGAATGTCATTCTTAGTAGAGACAGGTTACGGGGTTACCAACAAGCTATGCTCGGTCATGACGTACTCATGGAATCATCTTATATACAAGAAGGTGCTTTAACTATTGAATCAGGCTATAATCAGATGAAAAAATTGTTAGCCTTAGACACCCCTCCTACCGGTGTTTTTGTATATAATGATGAAATGGCAATGGGAGCAATTAAAGCTGTGAAAGACTCGGGATTAAACGTCCCCGAAGATGTTGCCATCGTTGGATTTGATAATCTAAAAATGTCAATGGTTATTGAACCGCATCTAACAACCATTGACCAACCGAAATACGATATTGGCAATAAGGCCGGTGAACTGTTAATAAAGATGATCCATAAAGAAGATATCCAAAAGAAAACGTATGTTATGAAAGATACCCTGGTCATTCGTGAATCCTGTGGGTCAAATAGTAAAGTTACGAAATAATAAATCATCACACTTTTCCCTATGTGATGATTTAAATTTCATATTTTATATAAAAAAATATAAATAAAGCGTTTACAAATAAAATATAATCGTTTACACTAATTTCTATACCCTTCTAACCACATTTTGAAATCGATTACATGACAAGGTCTTTAGTTAAATCAAATTGAAAGAGTACAGTGAGTATTGGTAGGTATTCTTAAGAATATATGTACTTTTTTAAAGAAAGTAATGTAATCGATATCATTATTGACTTCCCTATCAATTTCATACTAAATACACATTATCTGAGAGGAGAAATGAAAATGACTGAAAAAGCGCCTTATCTCAAAAATTATGTTGGAGGTCAATGGATCGAATCAACTTCCGGAAAAACAGAAGAGGTACCTAACCCTGCAACTGGTCAAACAATCGCACATGTACCAATCTCGAACCGTGAGGATTTAGATAACGCCGTTCAAGTAGCAAATGATGCCTTTAAATCTTGGAGTAATACTGCTGTTCCTAAACGAGCTCGTATTCTATTTAAATATCAACAACTCTTGGTAGAACACTGGGAGGAACTAGCTGGTCTTGTCACTCAAGAAAATGGAAAGAGTTACAGTGAGGCTTATGGAGAAGTTCAACGAGGCATTGAATGTGTTGAATTTGCTGCCGGTGCGCCCACACTTATGATGGGCAAACAGTTACCTGACATTGCAACTGGCATTGAATCTGGTATGTATCGTTACCCGATTGGTGTTGTTGGCGGAATAACTCCTTTCAACTTCCCAATGATGGTTCCTTGCTGGATGTTCCCGCTAGCTATCGCGTGTGGTAATACATTTGTATTAAAGCCATCGGAACGGACGCCGATACTTGCCGGTCGACTCGTTGAATTATTTACAGAAGCCGGTTTACCTGATGGTGTATTGAATATCGTTCACGGAGCTCACGATGTGGTGAATGGTCTACTCGAAAATCCTGAAGTTAAAGGGATCTCCTTCGTTGGCTCTCAGCCTGTCGCGGAATATGTTTATAAAACAGGAGCTAACTATGGAAAACGAGTACAAGCACTCGCTGGAGCAAAAAATCATTCGATTGTACTTCCTGATGCTGATCTTGACTCTACAGTGCAACAAATTGTCAGTGCCGCGTACGGCTCAGCAGGAGAAAGATGTATGTCCGCAGCCGTTACAGTAGCTGTCGGTGACGTAGCAGACAAATTGATGGAGAAACTAAAGTCTGCAGTCGATGACATCACGATCGGTAATGGCCTTGATGAAGGTGTATTCCTCGGTCCTGTCATTCGAGAATCCCATAAGCAAAAAACAGAAGAATATATTGAAATTGGTCTGAAAGAAGGCGCAGAACTCGCTTATGATGGACGAGATAAAGCACTCGGATTAAAAGAAGGCTATTTCATCGGTCCGGTAATTTTTGATCACGTAACAACAGAAATGACTATTTGGAAAGAAGAAATCTTTGCTCCTGTTTTGTCCGTTGTTCGTGTAGAAACATTGGATGAAGCTATTAAACTAACGAACAAATCTGAGTTTGCAAACGGAGCATGCATCTATACTGACAGCGGAAGCAGCGTAAGAAAGTTCCGTCAAGAAATTGATGCAGGCATGTTAGGTGTTAATTTAGGAGTACCAGCTCCAATGGCATTCTTCCCATTCTCTGGCTGGAAAAACTCGTTTTACGGTGACCTTCACGCTAACGGAACAGATGGAGTTGAATTTTACACTCGCAAAAAAATGGTCACAGCTCGCTGGTAATACTCGTAAAACTGCAAAAAAGCTTTCAACTTTCAAGAAATCCATTCGACATACAAAGCACCTACTTATCAAGCGTAGGTGCTTCTACTAAAAATCAACTAAATTCTCTAAGGAGGAAATACTTATGAAAATAGCATTAGATCCCCATATGATAAGACATCTACCTATTCCAAAAATGGTCGATATGGTCGCAGAAATGGGCTATGAATATATTGAACTATCACCACGAGATGACTTTATGCCTTTTTATAAATATCCGCGGGTAGACAAAGCACGAATTAAAGAGTTAAAAAAAGCACTCAGTGACACGGGTGTGAAACTTTCTTCGATCCTGCCGATGCAACACTGGGCAGGACCAAATGAGGAAGACCGTCAATCAGCCGTCCATAACTGGAAACGCGCGATCGAGATTGCTGTCGAGTTAGACGTTAATTTAATGAATTCCGAATTTACGGGACAAAACGATATGCCTTATAAATGTGAACAAATGTTTGTGAAATCGATGGATGAACTCATTCCTCACTTTGAAAGAGAAGGCATAAACTTGAATATTCAAGCACACCCATTTGACTTCATTGAAAACAATAATGAAGCTGTAGAAATGATCAGAGCCTTTGACAAGGATTGGCTCGGCTACTTTTATTCCGTACCACATACGTTTTTCTATGATGACGGCAAAGGTGATATCGCTACAATGCTAGACTACGCTGGAGATAAATTAAGACACATAAATATTGCAGATACTTTTAATCATAAAGCATCATCGTGTCTGCGCTATGTTGTTAATCCACCAGGGGTACATGCCACAGTTCACCAGCATCTGGATATTGGTAAAGGTGATATCAACTGGGATATGCTCTTCTCCAAACTACGTGAAATCAAATTCGACGGCATCGTAACTTCTGCCGTATTCGGTGAAGAACACCGTGCAGAAGATTCAAGTCGCTTTATGTTGGATCGAATTACAGATGAACTCGTCAATTACAAATAATATATGGCATTCTTTTTCCGCTTAGACAATCGTCTAAGCGGTTTTTTTAATAATTATCCGCTATCATAAACTCCATAATCCGATCATGCAGTCCAGGCAAATCTTCATGAGCAAAATCAGGAAATACCTCTAATGATTTTGGAGAGGTTATTTTATTGTAAGCAGCAAATTGGGTAGATGGCGGACAGATCGTGTCCATAAGACCCACCCCCATCATGACTTCTCCTTGAATTCGAGAGGCCAAATGTTGGATGTCAATATAGCCAAGTTTTGCAAAAGTCTCTTCTTGACGTTTATGCTGAGGGTCAAACTTCCGGAAATATTTTCGCAACTCATCATAGGCACCTACTGCCAAGTCCATTTCCCATACTCGTTGATAATCACTTAGGAATGGATATACAGGTGCCAGTTTTTTAATCCGTGGTTCAAGTGCAGCGCAAGCCATTGTCAGTCCGCCACCTTGTGACCAGCCCGTTACCGAGACATCACGAGAATCCACTTCATCCATGTCGATAACAAGCTTTGCTAACTGGGCAGTATCCAAAAAGATATGACGAAACAAGAGGTTGTCCTCATGATCATCAAGACCGCGAATAAAGTGCCCTTGCAATGTATTTCCAACTACGCCGCCTACATCTTCAGACAAACCACCTTGTCCCCTGACATCCATTGCAAACACATGATATCCAAGTGCAGCGTACGCAAGTTTACTTTGCCAATCCCCTGCGCTCATAGAATAGCCATGAAAGTGAAGAATAGCTGGCTGTTTCTTAGATGTATCAAGCTTTGGTTTCACATATTTCACGTGAATTCGTGCTCCTCGAACACCAGTAAAATACATATCAAAACATTCTGCATAAGCAACCTGGAATGAACTTTTAATCAGCTCTACATTACTTTCCACTTCGTTCATCTCTTGCAGCGCACGACTCCAATACTCATCAAAATCTTTCGGACGCGGATTTATTCCTTGATAGGTTTTCAATTCGTCTAAACGCATATCAATTAAAGGCATAATTTTTCCCCTTTGCTAATGTGTTTTATAATAACTTTCCACGATCTCAGTCCACTCGTGTTTTCGCGGTAATAGCTTTTCATGTAAAAATACCATCCGTTGCTGTTCATTTGGATAGGTGTTTTCTATATTAGCTGCTTCTTCGACTGCATCCTGAAACTGATGCAACGTTGACAAAGCATTTAAATCCTCTTTGAAAATCGCTTGCATTGTCATGTTTTCCTCATTATAAGGGATTAATCCTAGCGTCACACTTTTCAGAAGTCGGTCACCAATGTCATGATCACCTTTAATATAGCATTCACTCACATACTGGATCGCATTTTCTATTTCAAGAAGCATATCAAGATAATTATGTAAAAACTGCCGCTTCGCCGACGTAAGCCGAGAAGAAATAACGAATCCCTCCTTTACTCTGTCATTCAATGACTCAATTAGTTTTTGTGGTATATATCTAGCTAAATAACACTTTATTTAATTATAGCACGATGTCCAAAAAGAATAAGGATTTCGAAAACAGCAGCTCATACAAAAAAAGCAACCGGAAGCCAAGCTTGTCCGGTTGCTTTCTTAGAGTCTTCGTTTTCATTCATTATTTTCGGTAACTGGTCCCTGCTGAACCGGCAGCTGCAGTTGCCGCTCGTTTCGCTGCTGCATAAGGGTTATTCGGAGCCGGTTTTCTATTAGGCGTTGGCGCCGTTCCTTCTGTTGACTTAGGAGTCACTGGTGCAAGTGCTTCCTCCTGTTTTGTAATCGGTGTGACCTTATTCTCTGCAGGCTTTGTTTCAATTTTAGGCTCCGTTGAAGTTGAAACTGTTCCGCCACCATGTCTGTTCTGACGGTCTTTCTTAATGACTTCCTTCCACGTATCACGAAAATCCACAACAAATTGCTCGGCTTGACTTAATGCTTCAAGATCATTTCCTGTATTAGCTTCAATAAGCTTGGACATAATGAAATCATACATTTGCATCATATTCTGACTCACATTAACATCCGTATTTAGTGTTACCATCAATTCACGAATAATATTTTGTGCTTTCATTAAATTCGTATTCTTTTCTTCCATATTTTTTTCATTCAATGCTTTTTCAGCACGTTTAATAAACTTCAAGCAACCATCATAAAGCATTAACGTTAATTCGCCTGCGGACTTTGTCTCCACGGATGATTGTTTATACTTCGCGTACGGATTGTTTACTGCCATTACTATCTACTCCCCTTATGAATCCCTTATCTGAATACAGACACACATTTTCTCTATCGTAAACTTGGAAATCTCCTAGGATAAATGCCTCATGCTCTTACATGTATATTATCGGCATGTCTTCCATTATTTTTAATAATAAAACAAAAGAACCCGAAAAATGAATCGAGTTCTTTTGTTTTTTCATCAAACCTTCTCATCAATAATAATTCCGGCAAACTCTAACATCGAAGAAATCATATCCAAAAACTTTTCGGGTGGAATTTCTCTCACTACTTCTTCTGTTTGCTTATCAATGACTTTAACCATTGTGCGATTCAGTGTTTCATGTTGTTCAAACTTAAGAGAAGTACCTTTAACGGTAACGAGGTCATTCATCGCTTCCATCGCACTGTCCAACTCTTTCACCGACCATTCTCTTCCCTTTACTCGAGATTCATGCTCAGCTTTCCTAGATGACGTGTCGACACTTCCTTGTGCATCCACACTATCCCTGTTTTCCGTAGGGCTTCGCTCAGATCGTACCTGAGAGGTAGTTTCATTTGCGGAAAAACGGCCCAATGAATTCACTTCCATGTGTATCACTCCTACTCTTGACCTATTTCCTAATTAACTAATTAATATATCGGTACTTTTCACTAAATGTTGAAGTGTTTTTTAGAAATAACTGAAAACTTTGAATCTAATACTGATTATTTCTTAGAATCAAAAAATATTCCATCCGATGTAGGTCCATCATATGGGTTTTCATATTTTTTCCCTGTTTGTTTACGCATTTTTAAACGATTTAAATCCATTCTAATTTCAGCTTGAATTGCCACCATTTTCAAATTGATTTCTTTATTCATTTTGACGACATCATTCGCAAACTCTTCTTCCGCTCCTGAAGGTTGAGATACTTTATCCATTAAAGGCTGGCGTTCACCCAGGTAATTCTCAATAACTTCAATGTATTCCTCTCGCCCTTCATCCTTGGGCATCGTCTGCTGCAGATGACCGTACAGGGCCTTTGTAACTGTGTGTAACTCCGTGATAGCTGACATACTCAGCCTCCAATCTTCTAAGAAAAACGCGTAGCGTCTTTTGTTAAGCAGCATTCAGAAGTAGCTTTAAGTATTTTTTAAGCTACTTCCATTTTACGGGAGAAGTCACCCCTTTTTGCTTCAACTCTTTACAGACCGGTATTCAGCCATATGCCATTCAATAATTTGATTATCTTGTTGCGTCCGATCCATCGACATACGTTCCTCACGCATTAATCCTACAACGTCTGGTTGATATCCATACCTGTGGCAAAGCTGAAAGTCCCAACTTCCAAAACACTTCTCATCTATTAGATATATCGGATACTTAAGCTTATTTGTTAATACCATTCACACAAATTAATTGTGCTGATCACCATTTTCACTATAAAATTACCTCATTTGCCCGCCCATAGTAAAGGACATTAATTGCTCTGCCTGCGCATTTGCCTGAGCCATTGCTTTTTCCATAGCAGTAAATTGAGCCCAATAACGGTCCTCTACTTGTTGCATCCGTCTTTCGAAATTAGTAATACGCTCATCCGCTTGGTCAATTTCTCTCCCCATTGTAAAAGTTTGATTGGCTGCTGAATCAGATCCCCCAGCTTTTCTTGAAATGACCTTCATTTGATCGTTAAGAGTCTCCCGCACTCTCCTAGCAATCCCTTTTTCCTCATGCGTTTCACCATCTGCAGAAAACATTTGGAAAACAGCCTCTGGATCTTGATCAATTGCTGCACGCAGTTTTGTCTCATCAACTTCCAAACGTCCACGGTCCTTATAGTTGCTGGTTGTAGTTATACCTAATTCTGTGATTTGTGAGAATGTCCGATTCTCACCAACACCTACTGGAGCATATATATCCTGCCTCATCTGAGTTAATGCCCCAGATAGAATTCTATCATTTCTAACGAGCCCACTATGTGCTCTTTCTTCCCACATCTCAATCTCTGAATCCGACATATCTCCCCGTTGTTCGTCCGTAAGTGGTGCATAGTCACGATGATACTCCTGTGAAACCTTACCACCTACCATTTCAATCAGTTCGTTGTAATCGTCGATAAATCCCTTGACTGTGTCAAAAATATCGTCCGTGTTATTGGAAACAGTTAATGTAACAGATTCTGTAGTCTTACTTTTTAGTGAAATGTTCATTCCATTTATCTCAAAATCATTGCTTTGACGCTCGGTTGCTAAACCATTCAGAGTAAAAACGGCATTTTGCGCAGTATTGTCAGGTGTGCCTGTCATGTGCAATGTATTCGTTAAGAAACCATCTGTATCTGTAAATTCTATCTCATGCCCACCTTCGTTATAGACACCCACTTCTGTTCTAGACATAGAAATTTTCCCACTATGCTCATCAAAAAAAGCTTGAACACCCAATTCAGAATTGTTAATCTCACTTAATACACCATTTAAGGTATCTGCGCCGTCGAAGGAAAAAGAGTTAGTTACTGCAGCCCCCGCCTTATCATAAGTCGTGATCGAAAATCCTACGGAATTTTTTCCGAATTGGTCCAATAAGCTAGCATTAGGATCTACTTGAGCACCATCGCTATTAATAATTCCTTGACTGCTAGAATGAGACTCAGCAGTTGCAAGCTGCAATACATTCGAAATCGTATACGTCCCATTGGAAGCACCAGCTGAAGCAGTTCCGCTGATCAACGCTTCATTCGAACTACTCACTTGTTTTGCATCCATATTCGCTCTTCGCATAATGGTGTCAAACGTATTTTTTCTAAAATCCAGGAACTCTCGGTTCACTTCTCTATATTCACCCATTTTCAGAATCAATTCTTTTTGATCCTGCTCCATCTTCTGCATTGGTTGTCTTTCCGCCTGCATCAAATCCTTTACCATCTGATTGATATCCATACCCGAAGCAAAACCTGAAAGTCTCATCAAAAAACCCCTTTTCCTATTTTCATAACGAAGAATCTACAAAGTGAGTTTCTCCATCTAATTTAAAAACAGAAAAGCAGCATTAGATCTTCCCACTTTTTTCTGTTTTTAGTCTTCTAATCGTAATCTCTACTAGTTATATCGGCATTAGAGCTATTTTGTTTAGTGCTTAACATTTTATTTGTTTTTGTAAGAAAAACACGTAGCGTCTTTCTTAACCCTTGATATTTAAAAGTATGGTTATAATCCTTCTTTGAAATTTTGTAAGATAAACTCTTCCGCTGACACCGGACGGCATATGTGAAAGCCTTGGACGTAATCACAATTTTCTTCAGCCAATATCGCTAATTGCTTCTCGTTTTCAACCCCTTCTCCTACCGTTTGCATATCTAAGCGTTCCGCAAGTTTAATAATCGAGTTAATTAACGCTCTATTTCTCGAACCAACTTCCACATCATCAATAAACGACCGATCAATTTTTATCGTATGTATCGGAAGATTTTTTAAAATACTCATCGATGAATATCCCGTCCCGAAATCATCCATAGAAATATGGAGTCCTAACGAATATAACTGATGAATCATCTGAGATAATTCCTCGTAATTTTCCATAAAAAGGGTTTCCGTTATTTCTATATTAATATCTTTCGCTGCCACTCCCGTTTCCTTTAAGATCGTTTTTATAGTCTCTATAAACCTTTTCTGTTCCTGGAGCTGCCGAACCGATACATTTATGGAAATTCTAAACGTTTCGAAATATTCTTGCTGCCACTTTTTTAGTTGCAAACAAGCTGTTCTAAACACCCATTCTCCAATCGGAATAATTAAACCTGTTTCCTCCGCTATTGGAATAAATTGATTCGGTGGTATTCTTCCCAAACTTTTATGGTTCCAGCGTATTAAAACTTCTGCGCTGATTGTTTTCTTCGTCTTTGTATGGACAATTGGCTGGTACTCCAGATAAAAATCACCGTCTTTAATAGCTTTACGCATATCCGTTTCCAACGTGATTTTCCTTTTTATATTTATATTCATTTCTTCGTTATAAACAACGACATTGTTTTTTCCGCGTTTTTTAATGTGATACATGGCTAAGTCTGCCTGTTTTAACAGTTCTTCTCCTGTAACAGCTTTACTTCCATCATAATAAGTAACTCCTATGCTACAGGTCAATTGGAAACTCACTTCATGAAGTTCGAATGGTTCTTTTAAAACTTCGATAATTTTCTTGGCGCAGTTTACTCCGGCTTCCTTATTCAGTACATCAGAGAGTAAAATCACAAACTCATCCCCACCTATACGCGCTAACGTTTGACGGTTTTCCAAACACCTGCTTATGCGTTGTGATGCTTCGATTAGTAATTGATCACCTATAGAATGACCTAAATAATCGTTTACATTTTTAAATCCATCTAAATCGACATACAGCAAAGCCATAAGGTTTTTTTGTTTTCTCGTTTCAAGAATCGATTGATTGATTCGATCATCTAACAATGCTTTATTAGGGAGAAGAGTCAATGGATCATTATAGGCTAATAATTTAATCTTTCGCTCTTGTAGTTTCTGGGGAGTGATATTCTTTGCAATCCCAAAAATTCCAATAATCTCGTTATTTATATAAATGGGAATATTTTTTACATCTAAGGAAATATATTTGTTATTTTTATCCACACACGTGCACTCATAGCTTTGCGCCTTGCCTTTTCTAGCCTCATTAAAAAAATAAACGACCTTATCAATATCTTTCACAGCAACAATCGAATGAAATGTATTGCCTTTCAATTCTTCCGCATTATATCCAGTAACTTCTTCAATTGCCGGATTAGCATGGAGGTACATTCCATCCAGATTCATTTCAAAAACTGCATCTTTATTGTATTTCACTAAACATTTATAACGTTCCTTACTTGCCATTAAAGCTTTTTCATTCTCTTTAATATGATGATAGAGCTCTTTTTTCGTTTTTTCTAGATGAAGATCTGCTTTATGTTCAACGGTAATATCTCTCATCATCATAACCAGATGAGTGACCCTGCCTTCCACATCCATGAATGGAGTGAGCTTCGTCTCGTAAACAATCCCACCTTTATGTTGGTTAAAAACAGTTGTTGCCTGATTTATATATGTATCATTGTATTTTTTAATCAAAAATTGCGCCTCATAAGAAGAAAGTACCTCTTCCACTTTTAGATTAGTAACATCATCGCCAAACTCTTGAAATTGCTGCATAGCCTGATCATTTATATATTCATAACGATATTCACCGTATTTCTCGCTTTTCAGAATACATACATACTCACTCGTTAGATTGGCAAATTGTTTATAACTCATGATTAAGTCATTCATTATCTTTCACTCCAATTCAATGCCTGAAAATTCAGATTAATTAAATTAACGAAAGGTATAAATACCTACACTATATCTACTATTATAGTTTCATTGTCTAAAAATGTCGATATTTATCCGATAGATTAGATTATTCAAGGTGTAAAACGATCGATATAAACTGTTAACTTGATAACTTGATAACTTAACCCAACTTCACAAAGACTTTATTATATATTTACATTGCCTTAACAAATGACTGGCATAATATAACATATCAGAAGGAGGTCATAGGTATGGTGTCTTTAGTAACGGTTGAAACCAATAAACAATTAAAATTCACTAGCAATTCTCAGGAGTCACAACTCATACAAAAGACGATGCGCACCATTCACCGCATGGATGCCTATAAAGTGAGCGCAAATCTCGTTGATTATTTAAAGAGTTCGAAGACGGAGTGTATTGTAATTGAGGAGCCTTTTCATCATCAAGGCTACATCATGATCAATCACTTTTATCAAAAAATGGGGTCACGCTTCGGTTTCAGTTTATTTATCAACCGCCCAATACATATTTTCGCTAAAAAAAATCCTCTCGTTTTCACCCTGAATCATCCTGTCTCCGAGATCATATCTCAGGCCCTTCAGCGGGAAGAGAAAGATAAATTTGACGCAGTATTTATTGAGGTAAATTCTCTTCTTGTCGGGTATTTGACGATGACTGATTTAATGGAACTTTCCGCATTGGTTCAGGACTTCATTCGCGCTGACCAACAGGCCTATTTGACACAATTAGAAGCCCATGTTCAGACGATTGAAGAAGACGTTCAACAAGTTGAAAAAACAAGCTTTCAAGGTCAGGATACTGCTGGTGCAATTGGCAAACGTGCTGAGAAAAGCCGCGATTTCATGACAGAAATGATCATCCACGCGAAATCGCAATGGTTGGATATGGAAGAGCAGCAACGAACCGTTACAAAATTGAATGAAAAAGCCAAGGCGATCACCACAGCACTAAATACGATCGAAATGATCACCGACAAAGTTAATATTCTCTCCTTGAATGCAACCATTGAAGCAGCAAGAGCTGGTGAGGCAGGAAAAGGATTTGCCGTTGTTGCAAAAGAAGTTCGAGCCCTAGCAGTAGAGACAAAATTGGCAACGAAAATTATTCAAACCGATGTCCACGAAACCACAAACGTCATTGCACAAACAACAACACAACAACATCAATCTCAGGAAAAAATGAATCAATTTCGCCAAAAATTGATGAGTACAAATGAAGAATTTTCCGCACTGCATGAGGAAGTTACCCAAGTAAGTCAGATGTTGAAAAACATGGCAAAACAAGCCGATGCTGTGAAACAGTGCAGTGACGAATCGATGAGCTTTATTCGCAGTTTAAGAGAAGCAACAAGTAATAACGTGGTTAATACAGGAGAAACTTTCCTGTGAAGCACTCCTGCTTACTTGGTGTCTTGCGCTCTTTACACTCGGCTTGGCACCAAGTTCACCAAGAGCACAAACAACACCAGGAACTTGATCAAATCATCAAAAATGAAACGATGACTCCCTATTTTCAACCGATCGTCCATCTTGCCAGCGGAGAAACGGTCGGCCAAGAGGTTTTAAACAGACCGAAGAAATCAGCTATATTTCCATATGTAGAGACTTTTTACGATTTCTTAGGAAAATCGAATCAGGTTTTTTGCTACGAGCGAACGGCACGGGAAAAGGCTTTGACGATTTATTCACAGCAAACGAATTGTCATGAGAAACGAAAGACGAAATTATTCCTCAACGTCCACCCGAATGTATTAGAGGATGAACTCTATAAGCAAGGTGCTACACGAAAAGTATTGGAAAAGATCGGTCTTCGTCCTAAACAGGTCGTTTTTGAAATCACAGAAAAACAAAATGTTTCTGATTATGCCCGCTTGAAAAAAGTCGTCAATAACTATCGTTCACAGGGATTTCGCATTGCTATCGATGACGTCGGTTCCGGCTATAACAGTTTAAAAACGATTCTACATTTACAACCGGATTATATAAAACTGGACCGCTCCTTCATTCAAGACATTCATCACTCTCCTTCTCAGCAAGCACCTTTATTTGTTCGCTATGCAAAAGAGACCGGAGCAGAAGTGATCGCAGAAGGAATCGAAGAAAAAGCGGAGCTTGCAACCATCCGTGAGCTCGGAATTACTTTCGCGCAAGGGTTTTTTATTGGACACCCGCAAACCTCCCCTCACTTTCCTCAGCTACCTCCTTCAGCGAGTATCGCTAGTTACTAGTGTTTTAGTTTGAATGACTGGTTTGACGTAACTTACTTTCGGATAAATAAATACACAAAAACAACTCCCAAAAGTTTTTGGGAGTTGTTTTTGTGTATTTGGAATCTGTATGTCGCTCCCGATTAAGGAAGCAGAGAACCGTCCCCTATCACAGAAACGAGCCGTTCCATGCCTAGTTTTATTTGGTCTGGTTTGGCATTTGTGAAGTTTAGCCGAAGTGTGTTTTGATTGGGCTTTTTCACATAAAATGGAGCACCTGGAACGTATGCTACACCGTGATCAACAGCAGTAGTTAATAGTTTTGTTGTATTCACCTGCTTAGGTAAATTGACCCAGAGGAACATTCCTCCACGCGGGGTCACGTAACTTATTTCATCATTATCCACGCTATCAAGCAGACCTTTCATAATATACATTCTTTCTCGATATGCAGATATTAGGGTCTGTATGTGGTTATCAATATCAAAATCATTCATTAAATGAATCAAGGCATGTTGAGAAAGCGAGTTCGTATGCAAGTCTGTTGCTTGCTTCGCTTGGGCCATTAAACGAATGATTTGATGCGGCCCGACAATCCAGCCTGTTCGCAGTGCCGGCACCACTGTTTTCGAAAACGTGCTCGTATAAAGGACATATTTATTGTCATCCATCGAAGCTAAAGGCGGAACCTTTTCCGCAGAATCAAACTGAAGATCACCATATGGATCGTCCTCGAAAATCACAACATGGTACTTATTAGCCAGCTCAAGTAAATGCTTGCGACGTTCAAGCGACCACACTTTACCATCCGGATTCGAGTACGTAGGAACAACATAAATACATTTTGGCTTTAACCTCACAATTTTTTCTTCCAGATCTTCTTGAATCATGCCATCATTATCCGATTTTACGGGAACAATGTTAACTTCATAGGAGTTGAACACTTGCAAAGCTGCAAGATACGTTGGATTCTCTGTTAAGACAATATCCCCCGGATTAAACATAATTCTAGAGAACAAGTCAATCGCTTGCTGGGATCCGGAAGTCACTAAAATATCTTCTGCTTTCCGATGAATCCCTTTTTTCATCATTCTATCCACTAATATCTCGCGTAACTCCATCACACCTTCCGTCTCTCCATATTGGAGGGTTTTGTTGCCGGAAGTAAGAGCTTTATCAAATGCATGGCGCACTGCCTCTACCGGAAAAAGATCCTCATCCGGCATTCCTCCTGCAAAGGAGATCACATTCTCTTTATTAGCAACCTTTAAAATATCTCTAACAGCTGAAGATCGCATGTAACGAACACGTTGTGCAAACCCATATTTCACGAAATTCCCCACCCTTTATAGTAATTAAATAATCATATATTTGAAAAAATCAGATAACTATTATCATAACATAACAGTTTGCTTTTTTGATGACTATTTTAAGATTAATTACGTTTAAAAGAGACGCCGAATATTCTCCTGTAACTGCAGCTGGAGAGATTCCGGAGATCTGAATAGAATTATTGCTAATTCAGTCGATTGAAGCAGAGAACCGTCCCTGCGTTCCACGACTAAAAGGGCATTGAAAAAGTAAATCGACTTTTTCAATGCCCTCTTCTATATATCACTTTTCACCAGAACCTAAAACCCGTAATGATAAGCAATTTTGGAAATAACACCTTCTTCTAAAAAGCTTTCAAGCCGCTCTTTTAAATCGCCGCCCTGGAGCTTTACACCAGTGTTTTCTTCTACAAAGTACTGTTCACTTTTTTTATTCGACTGAAGAAGAATACCATTAGCGTTTAGAATTTGTGTAAATAATTTTTCCCACTCTTTTTTTGCTCCTGAAAATTTTGCTCCCACTAGAATATCCTTATGCTCACGCCATTCTTCTCTCAGCGTTTCTTTCGTTTCCCATACATTTTCTAAGTCCATACGATTCCTCCTTAGCTACTATGTATAGTATAACCTATTTATGGTCATAGCATGTACAGAACGAAAAACAACCTGGTTGACTCACGTTTATTCTCAACTTATAGTCTCATCTAATTCAATAATTAGGAAGCAGAGAACCGTCCCTACGCTTCCTGAATGCTCTCTAAAGCTTGCTTAACACTAGCAAAAGACTTGATGGCAGACATATCAATATTACTTTTTACAACTGTTTGTACCATATCAGGACGTAAACCTGCAATAACTACATCTATACCCATTAAACGAAGCGTCCCCCCTATTTTATGAAGCGATTGTGCAATTTGAACATTAATTGTTAAGGCACCTGAAAAATCAGCTATCACATATTTAACTCCCATTTCAGCAATTCTGGGAACGACATTGTCTAATATATGTTTGACACTATTCGTATCAACATCACCAATCAGTGGGAGAATCACGATATTATCTTTTACAGGCACAATAGGTGCCGACAATTTTAGGAGTTCTTTTTGTTTATCTTTCTTGAACTTATCGGAAAGACGTTCGAATGATAAAAAGGTTTCATTTAAGCTGACATCTAACAACGCGTTTACCCTTTTTAACACAATAGCATTTTCGTTTACAGACAAACCAATCTCTATACTAATTCTCGTTATTATTTCATTAAAGACTTCCCGTGTTGGTGGATAACGCCTAACAATTTCTGAAATTTCCCCTCCAGATGACACTTGCATTTCTGCATTTTTTTTACTCCACTCGATTAAGGTATCTGGAAACACTTCTTTATCTTCATCAATTAATGACTCTCCCAAAAATCCAAAAAGCTCAATATACATAACATTGGCTTGCTCTTTTTCCAATTGCGGAATATCTAGTTTCATTCTGCTTAGAACACCTTCAACCACTTCAATAGCTAAAGATTCCGCATCTTCACTTATGTACCTGGAAAAATTTAATAATGGGGTCATCCATATTCACACCTTTTTTCTATTCTAGTTAACTTATTATAACTTAAAAAAGGTTTGTGCAGGCACAAGCAATTTCTCCAAATTATGTAGAACCATTTTAAATAGAATCTATCTAATATTGAGGTAAAATTTTCCTTATTACTTGTCAAAGTAGGCTGGAAATTCTAAC
Organism: Salipaludibacillus sp. CF4.18; assembly: GCF_051262595.1. Taxonomy (NCBI): domain Bacteria; kingdom Bacillati; phylum Bacillota; class Bacilli; order Caryophanales; family Bacillaceae; genus Salipaludibacillus; species Salipaludibacillus sp. CF4.18. Next base: position 1,725 of record NZ_JBIMEV010000036.1, on the reverse strand, counting down.
CAAATACCTACTTGCTTGTCACGCTTGATTCACAATTATGTACGTGTTCTGCGTCAGATTCTAAATATTTGGAATGAGTGAAGTTCTTGATGGAAGGGGATAATTAAAATTACACTTATCTTTGAATCAAATATGGCAATTGTCATATCTTTAATTTTATTTTCAATTTTATCAATCTTTGAATCAACTAAAGTTGAGTTGTCAATCTTCCTTAAAACTAATACATCCTTTATTGTTTTAGAATTTGTTCGGAATTCATCCTCTTTAAGCAATTTCAAAGCAAGCTCGGGTGGTGCCTATCACGAGTTTCCTAACCCAAGTGGTGACAGGCACGGCGCCTAAATGTGAATCTATTAAGGGCAAAGAAAAGTGATCTCGACTTTTTCTTTGCCCTTTTAGAGATAAGTGAGCGATCGCTGGCGACCTGAACTCCAAGAGTGACTTTCAGGAAGCAGAGAACCGTCCCTTAGTTTCCTGATTTAATTTAAAAATTCACTTATGGCATCGACAATTAGCTGATGGTCGTCCAGATGATTTGGTAGGCCAGACACGCAAATAGAGCCTACTAGTCCTGTGCCCTTTAAATTTATTGGAAATCCGCCACCGCCAGCAGCATAATCGCTAGCATTAAGATTTCGTCCTTCTAGGGTTTTCCCTGCCACCTCCAGCCAGTATTTGAAGCGCAGTGAAGACATGCTCATAAGATTGACACTATTTCTCTTCCGCGCAAGCCATAACTCGCTGTCAAGAACTGATCCCTCTGAAAAGTATCGAAATATCACAAGACCATTTACGGTGATTTCAATCGTTATTGGATCGCTAAATTTCTTTGCTTTTTCATTGATAGTAAGACCGATAGCTAACGCATCGTTACGGGAAAACCTTTCAAACTCCAACCCTTTCTCTTGGGCGGCTAATTCTTCGTAATTGTCTTTTGCATTTATCATAATTTTTGTGCTCCCCTCTATCTCATTGGTGGTAAACAGGTGCCATAAAATCAAATATCCTCCACTCCTATAAAGGCATAGAGGATTTGATTATTTGTTCTGAACCGTTTTGCAATATACACATTATGTTTGTCTAACTCTGCTCCACATGTAGAATGAGCATCAACTCTATCTACTGATTATTTTATTATTTACGGTTTAACTGACTTTATTGAACAACCTTATAATAATACGATGATCCTTATATATTTTAATTATTCCTAGTCAATAACTCAAGGTTTTTAATTATATCATCACAGAATAAACCACTATTTTTCTAATAATTTTAGTTATCCGCTCATATAATGGTAACAAGTTTATCATTTAAAAGGAATATTTTACTAATACACTTTTCCACTATTTTATTTAAAGGAGGTAATGTATGGCTATAGACAGAATTAGAAGAGTGGGCTCAGTACGTGAAATGGAAAGTGTTACTGATGACTACGTAACAATGGGTTATGAAGTGATTTCACGTGGGCAATCTTCAATAAGAATGAGACAACACGGGGGGTGGGGTTCAGTAGGTGGACACATTTTTATAGGTCTATTAACTGTTTGGTGGACATTCGGAGTGGCCAACATATTATTCGCAATATATAAACGTTACAGTGGTGAAAAAATTCTTGTTAAATTAGAGAATTTAGATATAAAAGAGGAAGTATAATCATTTATGTTTATCGGTTATTATCTATTTATCTCCGATTGTTGATTCGATTCAGCTTCTAACTTATTTAAC
>NZ_JBIMEV010000035.1:0-46607 GCF_051262595.1 Salipaludibacillus sp. CF4.18 | reverse complement strand
AATTTCCTTATACGAAAAAGTGTAGCTCGGATGATTCCGGCTACACGTCTGTGTGTTTTTTATTTATTACTCTTTATCAGCTAGGGCAAACATTAGCTCAGCTTCAGCTACAGTTACTCCGTCAACAGATGCTACTGCTTTTCCTTTACCTATCTTGCCTCTCACCCGGGTCATTTCGACTTCTAGTTTTAATTGGTCGCCAGGTTTGACTTGTCCCTTAAAGCGACATCCATCGATTCCTGCGAAGAAAGCCAATTTGCCTCGGTTTTCTTCTTTTTTGAGCATTGCTACTGCTCCAACTTGAGCTAGAGCCTCGATGATTAACACGCCAGGCATCACCGGGAAATCAGGGAAATGACCATTAAAGTATTCTTCATTCGCGGAAACATTTTTAATACCCACCGCACGTTTTCCTTCTTCGACTTCCAAAATACGATCAACGAGTAAAAACGGATATCGATGAGGAATGATTTCTTTTATTTCTTCAATGTTTAACAATTTTGTATGCCTCCTACTATTATCAGGTTATCATTTCTAACTTCCTTCTAGTTTACGTCTTTTCGAGAAGGGAGACAAGATATAGCTTGATAATTGCATTTTGGGGTCAGACCCCCCATTATTTGGTAATAAGTCGGTAGTCGGTTCGATTCCTTGGTTTTTCTAGATGGGGTGATATTTAATAAGGAAGAGAGTTGATATTTGGAGTAAAACGAATCCGCTAAATAGTACAGTAATGGTCCTATAGTCTTATTGTTTTCGTTGGAGTCAATCTGGGTATAGGTAAAGAGGTATAGAATTCGAGGAAAGTTATGTGTTTATTAACAGTCAATTTATTGCTCGTTTTTTGCGAATGGGAATAGAAGAGGATATCCCTTTTTTAGTAACTACTATAAGATAAGTATATCGCATCGACATCTTAAACCAACACTCCTCTAAATCACAATAAGAAATGATTATCCTCTAGCTCAGTATCTTACTATGTGCTCAGGGGATCCTCATTTAGAAAATCAGTCTTGAGGCAGGTGAGAAAAGATGCAACAAGTGACAAAATTACCGAATGGACAATTATCCGAGCCTTTTTTAGTTGAGAGCCGAAGAACATCCATTTATTCGATTATTATAGAGAGGAGAAAATTGATGGTAAAAAATGAAAAGTTATCTTTACAGATGGAATGCACATTACTTTTTCAATCGCATCCTTACATGATTGAAAACTTAGAAGGACTCGCTTTAAGATTAGGACGTAAAATAGAAGATATAAAACCGGTGATCGAGCTATTAATCCATCAACAAATTATTAAATTAATGGGTAGTAATAAAGAGTCTCCGTTATATTGCTACAACGAACCGGTAGTGATTACGGATATGGATATTAAAAGTGAGTTGAATAACCTATGAAAAACCGGCTAGAGCTCATTCGAGAGTTGCAGGTCAGCTATTCCTCTTTATATGGCACTACGATTGTCGTAACCGATACAACCGGGAACCCGATTGCAAGCGGAAAGGGAGAGAATGAGCTTTGTAACCTGCTTCTTTCCCAGAATCCTTCATTATTAGAATATATCCGAGAAACATTAGCCATGAATTGGAATATATCCAAACCGTTGATGTATGATATTCTTCCAGGAATTATTATGGCTGTAGCACCTGTTTCCGTAGATGGAAGTGTTCACTATTTTGTATGGGCAGGCGTTTTCGTTGAAGAACAAACGCAGGAGCTGGTAAAGGATTATTTAGTTTCTTCCTCAATAGATGCTGACGTTGACTGGGCTGCTATCGTATGGGATGCGCCAGAGATGACTGCAAATAACAAAAAACTATGGACTTCCCGCATAAATAATCTATCCGGATTAATGGCAGATTGCTTTCATGATACAGCAATCGAAAAAACTTCCGAACATATATATCAATGGCTTCCTAACGCTTTAGGATCCATCGGAAGAACAGACCAAGAGCTGTTAAACGTTTTTTTAAACAGTACGGAGGAGTTTGATTTTATCGGGCTTGCTCAAACTCAAGGGGATGAGCAGTTTCAAATCACACATATAACCGGTAACTATGCAGACCTTATTCTCGGTGCATCATTTGCGACTGGTGAAGGCTTGTTAGGACGCGTTCCACTCACGGATGCACCTGGCCAGTGGGAGAATATCTCTAGGGACCCTAGGGCATATTTCTTCCACCGTTTTAATCTATACCCGGCATCTTTATGTTCCTTCCCGATCAAACAAGATGGAAAAACAACTGCGGTTCTATTTGCGGGAAGTTCTTCATCGACAGCGATTAGCACGGAAGCTTACTTCATCGGAACTACCTTTGCATCCCTCGTTGAAAATCATTTAACGACGCAACTATTACACCAAGAAAACGGTCAACAGTTACACCGTCTTTCTTCATATATGGAAATCTGTAAGATGCTTGCTACCACTCCGGACCTGAAGAGAATACTATATATTTTAGTGGATATAAGTTTGAACCTGGTTGAAGGCCCCTTTTCGTGTGTGATTCTCAAACAACCTGGTGAAGACAAGGTTCAATTGGTTTCAAGAGGAGCCTCTCTAGAGCAGCTCCAACCTTACGTAAAAGAAGCGGTTGGTCGTCACTATGATCATTCTCCTTTCATCGGTACTTCGAATAGATTGAGCCCTAGTGTTCAAAAAACTAATTGGGGGGAGTCTGTCATTGAGTGTCCTCTCATATACGGGGATCAAGTGTTAGGCATTTTATGTGTCGGTACTGGGAACTTACCAGAACACCAGTTAAAAGAACATACCACTTTTTTAACGACGTTTGCCGTCATTGGCGGAATTTCCTTGCAAGCCGTTAGAGAAGACAATCAAGGGAACGACGTTGAGAACCAGGTGGATACCCTTCACCGTGCAGTGGAACAATTTGACGAGGCTGCGTTTATTCATGCAGAAAAGGCCGCTAACATGGCCGAAGACTTTTGTGAGAAGTTAGGTCTTCCTAGCACTGAAAAAAACGAGATTGTCACTGCTTGCAAATTACATTTTTATTCTCCGGCATTTTTAAAGGATATGCTGTTTAATAACCAGGCGGCCGGTATCATTGAAGACTACCTCGACCTTACTGGTAAGTACTCTTCCGATTCTGGCCATCCCTCTAGTCGCAGCAGTCAGATTTTGGCGTTACTCTTAACATTTATCAAACAAAATGAAAATCTGGATGCATTAACCTCTTTGGAACCTATCGAAGATGACTTACAAAAGACTTTTATCTCATTTGTGGCTGTGAAACTTGTGGTGGAACAAGAATTCACTTTATCCAATGACCATGAATCTGAGAAAAGTACAATGCCTCCACCTGGAAAACTTGATGAGTCGATTAAATTATCCCCTCGAGAAGAAGAAGTGCTCGAGCAAGTCCTTCTTGGGTTAAACAACCGTGAGATCGCTCACGAACTTTACATTAGTGATCATACCGTTAAAAACCACGTGACGAAAATCTTTCAAAAGCTCCATGTTTCCGACCGAGCCCATGCCATTTCAAAAGTGTATCAAATGAGATACAAGCAATACAGTGGTGGATAACAGGGGGTATCAAAACTTCTTTGATACTCTTTGATAATGAGCGAAGGCATTCTCTCCTAGAGCAACGGAGAGTGACGATCTATAGAATTCTTTTACAGCAGCCTCCTTGCAAGTGCAGGGAGGTTTCTTTGTGTTACCTAGCTCCGCCGCCACGCCATTACTCACTGCCTCCCTCCCCTGCTAATGGATCAATCACCCATTCACAATCGTTTCTCCTTTTTGAAGAACCTATATGTTTTTTTCCTCACTAGAAAACTGAGTATTCGATGAAATTGACGCATCCATTCCTAGGACTATTCTTGTTCAATAGGAAGCTAGTCTTATTGCAGATAATGATGATAACAGGAACGACAGGGGATATTCTAAACCCTGAAGTTCCGGCATACTAGGCATTGTAAGTTGTTCACCACACAGAACATAACACCCCACTTAAAGACAGGAGGTGCTCGTAAATTAGATTGATCATTCTCCAGACAGAACAGGTTATCGCTGAGGACGTAATGGGAGCATATCGCTTTTGGTCGAGATTCAAAGGTTTGATGCTAACAAAAAGCATTCCTGAACATTTCGCCATGCATATTTGCCCATGTCCCTCCATCCATACTTTCTTTATGAGATTTACGATCGATGTTCTTTACCTCAACGATCAAAGAGAGATTGTCGGACTGGAAGAAAACTTGGCGCCTGGCAAGATTGGCAAAAGATTTTCAAACGCCAGGTCAGTAGTGGAACTGCCTGCAGGAACAATCAGCACCACCTCTATAGAAGTGGGACAAACCGTCGCCTTTAGTCATGGTAAACAAGAACACGTGAGTTAAAACAAAGCAATTATCTGATTAGATTTATATAAAAAAAGGAGAGATATATTTTATGAAAAACTTATTTAGAGGTCTATTTATCGAAGAAGAAGGACAAGGCATGACAGAGTACGGATTGATTCTAGGGTTAATCGCAGTAGTAGTTATTGGTGCGTTAATATTTCTAGGTGAAGAAATTAAAGGAATCTTCACAAGTTTAACTGATAAACTTCCTGGTGGCACAAGTACCACTCCTTAATACAAAAAAAGTGTACCTTTATTACGGACCCTATAACCCTTATAGGGTCCGCTTTTTAAAAATCAAAACACGAATGAAAGGATGGTTCTTGTGATTGAGATTTTCTTAGTAGTTATTTTAGCCATTTGCGTGATCACTGATGTGAAGAGCCGGAAAATCTATAACAAAGTCGTTTACCCGTGCTTAATCGCTGTTTTTATCTATCACTTCTCAAGCGGTGGCTTGGAAGCATTGATCCATTCCTTCCTTGGTTTTTTGATTGGATTGGCTTTGTTACTTCTCCCCTATATCCTGGGAGGCATGGGAGCCGGTGATGTGAAACTGCTAGGGTTGATCGGCGCTTTCAAAGGGGGAGCGTTTGTTTTTCAATCGTTTCTCTACATCGCTCTCATTGGCGGAGTGATCGCCGTAGGAATTATCATTTTTCGCAGCGGCGTTTTAAAATCATTCTTCTATTTTCTCTACAGCTTAAAAAACGGGGTTAGAGATACATCGATTGTTTCAAAGGGGTCACTTACAGCGACGTATCCGTACGGAGTCCCTATTGCTGCAGGTGTCGTCCTTAGTATCGTTGCTGATAAAGGATTCTTCTTATGATAAAAAAGGAAGACGGTCAATCACTCGTAGAGTTTGCCCTCGTTCTTCCTTTAGTGCTCTTGTTACTAGTAGGCGTCGTAGATTTCGGCAGAGTCCTTTATACACACTTACAGCTTGAACTGGTTACCCAGGAGACCGTGAGATTAGGGGGATTGGGGCAAAGCGATGAAGTAATCACCTCTTATGCTAAAGACAATTTCCATGCGGGTGACTCTACTAAACTTAACGTATCTATCTCTCCAACTGGCACGAGAAGTCCTGGCACATATGTGACGGTGGAGATATCTTATGAGGAAACGCTGATTGAGCCGCTCGGCAGCCTGTCTGTTCCATATACAATAAAAACAAAGTCGACCATTCGGGTGGAATGAGGGTAATCATGATGGAACTGATGAGAAAAATGACAAAAGATGAAGATGGTAATGCACTAATACTACTTACGTTTGGGCTTGCTGCGATGATCGCTATCCTAGGACTAGTCATTGATGGCGGGCACTTATATATGTCAAAAAGTCACTTACAGAAAACAGCTAACGCAGCTGCTCTCTCAGGTGCTCAAGAAATTGTGAACTCAGAGGCAGCCGTGAATGAAGTCGTCGACTATATTTTAGCTTCACACGGCGAACAGGCAAGTTTGTTTGACTCTTCGATCGAAAACGATCGAAAGTTAACGGTTGACTTAGAAAAGCCTGTTCCCGTTTTCTTCTCGTCATTATTTGGAGTGGACAGTGTGCCTGTAAAAGCACGAGCGTCGGCTCAAATCAATCCAATGGATGCCGCAAAAGGCGTTGTTCCTTTAGGAATTGATAAGTCGGTAGAACTTGTACATGGAGAAACGTACACATTAAAAGTTGATGCTGGGGATTCTACGGAAGGAAATTTTGGAGTGCTTGCTTTAGAAGGGCCGGGAGCTAAAAACTATGAAGAAACATTAAAATCCGGTTTTGACGAGGAATTAAGAATAGGCGATGTGATTAACACCCAAACGGGAAACATTGACGGACCAACACAAAGAAGCATGAACCACAGGATAGAGTCTTGTCCCTCCAACGATCCCCTAGACAGAGACTGCTCGAGAGTGATGCTAGTTATCGTATATGAACCAACTGAACCAACGCAGCCACTAAGGAGTGTAAGAATTACAGGTTTTGCTTATTTTTATGTTGCTAATGATAAGGTGGTTGATTCTACTATAGAAGGAAGATTTATTAAACGAGCTGGTGCTGATAGTACTGGGGAAGAAAACTCTCCCGATTATGGGGCATACGCTATTAAATTATCAGAATAGGTGATGAGATAGATGAAAGCAAAACGAATTTTTCTATTAGCAATATTGTCAGGGTTGATAACCACCGCTATCTTTATCGTCTTCATGAATCAAACGACTTTAAACGCGATGAAAGAGACCGTACCTATGGTAGAAGTCGTTACAGCCAATGAAGATATCATGGATAATCAAGAAATCACGGAAGATCTCCTCGACTTGAAAAAGATTCCCGAAGACCAACTTCATCCTCAAGTCGTAACCAATATAGAAGATATTCTTCACAAATATACTTCCGCTGACATTCGACAAGGTGAAATAGTGATGCACCACCGGATTCAGCAAGATGAAGAAGAAGCTGAGATTGTCGCAAAAAAAATCACTGAAGGGTATCGTGCGGTCTCCATTAGTGTGGATTATGTCAGCTCCGTTTCAAACTTAACTGAACCGGAAGATATCGTTGATGTCGTGTTGAGTGTAGAGGGTGAATCTACGATTGAATCTGAGTTGATCCTTGAAGAGGTAAGGGTTCTATCGGTCGGTCAACGGATGGTAGAGAAACAAAATGAGGAAGTGATAGAAGAGTACTTTAGCATCACTCTAGAACTGAGCCCTGAAGATTCTATCCAACTGATTAATGCAAGCGAAAGAGGTACCTTACACCTTGTTCTCCATAGTAAACGAGTCACAGAGGAAGAGGTAGAAGAAGACAATGACACTGTGGATGGGGAGAAAACAGAAGAAGATTCTGTTGAATACGAGGATGCTACTATTCTTTCTCTTCCCCAGCGTTCGATTATTCGGTCAGAACCCTCTTTGTCTGCTCCTATCCTTACCGTTGTTGACAAAGGGACGGTATTAAAGGATCAGAATGAACAAGAAACGGATGAGGAAGGTCGAATCTGGTTTTTAATAGAAACACCTGATGAAATAGATGGCTGGATTAGCGGTCGGATTGTGAAGATGGAAGGTGAGTAATCGAAAGAAAGAGGTGCTTCACGCAGTGAATAACCAAGAATCAACTCCCACAACACCCAAAAAGATGATTGCTATATGCAGTGCTATCGGAGGGACAGGACGTACCACTGTGACGGTGAACCTAGCATCGATTTTCGCCAAGAGAGGGCTTGATGTTTCCGTAATGGACGCCGATCGTCAATTCGGAGACATATCGCTCGCGATGGATCTTGATCCTGTTTATACCATGAAAGATTTCGCTATGGCCGGGAAGGGGGCAGACGTCACCAACTATTGTACAATCCACAAAAATGGTGTTCAAGTGTTGCCTGCTCCGGAACGCCCTGAATACGCGGAATTAATTAGTACCGAATTATTAGAGTTCATGTGGTCCTCCTTGCACGAGGTAAGCGATGTTCTACTCGTTGAAACATCGTCCGGGTTGTATGACCAGAGTTTGCAGCTGATGGAACAAGCTGATCATATCCTCCTCGTAACCACTGGAGGCATGGCTGCGTTAAAGAATACAAGGTTAATGATTGAAACGATCGAAGCACTGGACTTGAAAAATAAAGTTAGTGTGATTATGAATCAATCTCCTGCTCCTAGCGTTATTAAACCGAGTGAGATTGCGAATTTGTTAGCTACTGATAGTATTTATGAATTACCATATGACATCAAACGAATACCACTTTCGTTTGATAACGGAACACCGATAGTGGATAGCATTCCTACTTGTGAATTTTCCAAAAAGATAATGACAATAGCTGATCATCTCGTTTCAAACAATCGTTTAGAAAAACAGTCAGGAAACACTGTTTTGCAAAGATTAAAAGGGTTAAGGGGGAAAAAGCATGAGCTTATTAGCAAGGCTTCAATCAAAGAGCCAGAAGGAGAACACACCTAAAAAAGAAACTAAAGATGAGAATGCAGTCGTTCCTGCCGCAATAAAAGTCATCCAGGAATCTCCTTTTAAATCGTATTCTCCTGTACCAGAGAAAGAAAAAAAGGATAAGGAAATTGCAAAAAAAATCTTGAAGCCTGATGCACCTTCTAAAGAATATCAAGAATTAAAAAACTTGACCTTCAAACATATTCTGAAGGAACGTAAAGAAGAAGATATTGAGGATATTATTCTTGATTTAGATGCGATCATTTCTGAAATCATTTTAGAAAATGAGCATTTGAAGGCTGTCCATAACCGGGCAACGTTGATTACTGAAATCACAAACGATCTGACCGGCTATGGACCCATCAATCCCCTTCTCCTCGACCCTGATGTGACGGAGGTCATGGTGAATGGACCGGACAAAGTATATGCGGAACGGGGCGGTAAGTTGACGCTTACTGATATACGTTTTCGGAATAATGATCATGTCATGGCTGTCTTAGAAAAGATCGTTGCGCCTATAGGTAGAAGAATTGATGAAAGTAGTCCGATGGTGGATGCCCGTTTGCAAGACGGTTCTCGTGTAAATGCGATCATTCCTCCACTAGCATTGGGTGGTCCGACGATAACGATACGAAAATTTGCAAAAGACCCGTTTACGATCCATGACCTTGTTCGTTTCGGCACATTAACGCAAGAAATGGCTGATTTCACAGAAGCTTGTGTCCAGGCGAAACTGAATATTTTTGTTAGTGGAGGAACAGGCTCTGGGAAAACTACGACACTGAATGTTTTATCCTCGTTTATTTCCCAAGAAGATAGAATTGTAACGATTGAGGATGCTGCCGAGCTTCAGCTCGGTCAAGATCATGTCGTTTCTTTAGAAACACGTCCACCAAACATTGAAGGCAATGGCGCGGTCACGATTCGGGATCTTGTGAAAAACTCCCTGCGAATGCGGCCAGACCGTATCGTGATTGGAGAGGTCCGAAGCGGTGAAGCATTGGATATGTTACAAGCAATGAACACAGGTCACGACGGTTCTCTTGCCACAGGTCACTCGAACAGTCCACGGGATATGGTGGCTCGTTTAGAGACGATGGTATTAATGGCTGGGATGGACCTTCCGATTAAAGCGATTCGCGACCAGATTGCTGGCGCCCTTGATGTGATTATTCAGCAATCGAGATTAAAAGATGGCTCACGTCGTATTACAAACATTACGGAAGTACAAGGACTAGAAGGTGACATCATCGTTTTACAGGATATCTTTGTTTTTAAGCAGTCAGGTGTTGACGAGAATGGAAAAATTATCGGAAAGCTTGTGCCGACTGGGGTTAGACCTCAGTTTTATGAGCGAATGAAAAACGAAGGTATTCACTTGCCAGCTTCTATTTTTACCGAAAAGGAGGCGTAATCCAAATGACAGGGCTCTTGTTGATTTCACTCTATATTTCCAGCTTTCTTCTTCTTTTGTCATTTGGTCTCCTCCTCTCTCCTTCGAAAGCAACGGAGGCAGAAGGAAGCTCGGTGAAAGTGCCGTTAACGATGAAAGGCTTGCTTAGAGGCGGAAATGACTTATTGAAAAAGCTGTTGATTCGTAAAAAAAAGGCTAGTAAGAAAAAAGAAAGTCTTGAAAACCAATTAAGTGTTGCCGGTATTCCTATGAAGCCGGAAGAGTTTACGGCTTTTCAATGGTTCGCTTCGATTATTATTGGTGGTGTCCTTCATCTTCTTTTAGGCAATTGGCTCTTCTTCGTCATCGGGGCTGCCTTTGGGCTCATCCTGCCGAAGATATGGTTAAAAGGAAAACAAAAGAAGCGGATCAAACAGTTTAACGATGCCCTTCCCGGGATGATTACGTCCATTATTGGTTCATTGCGAGCCGGCTTCAGTTTTCCTCAATCCTTGCAAATGATCGCGGAAGAGTCCTACTCCCCGATTAAAGAGGAAGTTCAGCTCGTTTTAAAATCGATGCAATATGGGACGAACGTAGAGGATGCTCTCGTAGAATGGAAAAACAGAATGCCGAGTGAGGATTTAGATCTTTTAGTCGAGGCGATTTTAATTCAACGGCAGGTGGGCGGAAATCTCGCTTATCTTCTCGGTAAAATCGTTGACACGACAAGGGAACGCACGAAAATTCAAGATCAAATCAAAACACTAACTGCACAAGGAAGGCTGTCTGGCATTATCATTAGTCTCCTTCCTGTCGTCCTTGGTTTTATTATCTATCTCATGAATCCGGCTTATATAACAACTCTTTTCATTCATCCAATTGGTCAAGTCATGCTCGGTATAGCTCTTATCGGCGGAATTATCGGATTTGTACTCATTAAGAAAATCACAACGATCGAGGTGTAGAAATTGCTATTATTGTATATAAGTTTCTTTATATTTATAAGCTTGCTTTTCTATGGGGTTCTTATTCACCACCATGATAAAAAGTACCATGTGGAAAAAAGAATTCAAACCTATTTTACAAACAATCGTCCTTCTTTTTTAACGGTAATGGATTTGGAAGATGACCGTCCCTTCAATCAACGAATTCTCGAACCGATCGTTAAAATGATTAAAAGAAAGTTTCAAAAGCGGTTAGATAGAGAAAAAGCTTCTCGTTTGGAGATCAAGCTGTTACAAGCCGGACAGCCCCTTGGTCTGAGTCCTGTGGATTTTAAAATGATTCAGACTACTCTCCTTATCCTCGTCCCACTGTGTGGCGGTGCCTTTGCTTTTTTGTTGAATTTAGACCTTGCCATAATGATGTTATTTTCTTTTATCGGTATCCTGATCGCTTTGTTTTTACCTAAGTACTATTTAAAGACCAAAGCTGAAAAGCGAAGCAAAAAAGCCTTGAAAGAACTTCCTGATACGTTGGATTTGTTAACGATCAGTCTTGAGGCCGGATTAGGATTTGATTCAGCGCTAACAAAAGTGAATGCAAAGAAACAAGGTGTGCTTGCCGAAGAATTCAAGCTGTGTCTTGAAGAGATTCGATTAGGCAGTACAAGAAAAGAGGCTTTAAATGGAATTACGGAGCGTCTCGACTTAGAAGAAGTTAGAGCGCTCATTTATAGCATCATTCAAGCAGAGAAATTAGGGATCGGAATGGTTACTGTTTTGAGAGTTCAAACAGAGGATATACGTGAGCGCAGAAAACAGAAGGCAGAAGAGGCAGCGATGAAAGCACCGATCAAAATGATGTTCCCGTTAGTACTTTTTATCTTTCCGACTTTATTTATTATCTTGCTCGGTCCCGCCATTCTTCAGTTCATGGAAGCATTCTAAAAAGACCGATCTTCTTTCTTTAGAAGCAGCGAAGTGAAATATTTAATGAGCAAAAACTGATGTTTTGAGTAAACTCCTTATTAGCTCCTTATCTAATTACAAAAATCCCACGCTGAGACTTTACTCATCGTGGGATTTTTTAACGTTGTCGTTCTGCTTCAGTGCCGTCAAAAATTATATCGTATATATGATACCAGGTATCTGGTTCAAAAACATCCATTGGGTTGCCACCTGGTCCAATGATACCGTAGCCGACCATTGCTCCTACTATAACGCTAGCAATTACTAAAAATAAGACCAAGATTACTCGAAACCAAATAGGAATGAAGCGAATGCGACCACTTGGTTTGTTTTTTTTGTTTTTACGCTTTTTACCATCGTTGGCTGCAGAACTGTCTTCCTCTTCTTGCGTTTTTTCTTCTTGCTTCAACGTTTCTTCATCCTTCTCATTATCTGAAGGAGATTCCGATTGCGTTTCCTCTACTGCACCTAGGCCGAGCCCTTCACTAGCGATGATTGTATCAGCATCGTCGTCATCTTCAGTAGGTTCTGGTTTACCGCCATCAACTTCAGAATCAGAATCGGAATCTTCGGTCGGACCTTCTCTTTTAACTTCCGATTGATCATCAGCTTTCGGAATTCCCTGATCTTTTTCATCAGTCAGTGGCACAACTTCTTCCTGACTGAACTCAACGTCTGCTGTTTGATCCGATTCAGAAATTGAAGGGTCAACAAGGGAGTCATCCGCATGATCCTCCGCGGGTATCTCAGGACTTTTCTCAGAGTCACTATTGGACGTCGAATGGAAAGGAGTCTCCTCAGTTGAAGTATCTTTGATCGACTCTTGGTCGTCGGTAACCTGGTTGTCTTCCTGTTGGTTGTCCGAAGACGATTGTTCTCTATCTTGAGAAGATGATTTTTCGCTATCTTTTTCCTCTGGCTGATTTGGGTCAGAGGATGAAGATGTAAATGGCTTCATCATATCTTCATTGTATTTTGGATGGTTTTCTTCACGTTTGCTCATGACCTACTTACTCCTCGTCATATCCGGCTTGGCTCCATCTATTGTAGCTTTATCGTAGATTTGTGACAAGCCCCATCATTTGATCCGTAATGCTTATAGCCTTTGAATTAAATTGATAAGATCGTTGTGCTTCCATCATATCTGTCATTTCTTTGGCTGAATCCACGTTTGATGTTTCCAAGGCAGATTGCATGAATACTTGCGCACCCGCCGCTTCCTCCAGAACATCTGCAAGATCCGTGTCCAGTGCATCTAAGTCAGGTAAAACATAGTTGTTTTCGCCGATACTTGCTAATAGCTGAGGTTTTGTAATGTTGACAAGCTGAAGTTGTCCGGCATCGACTAACGTCCCATCATTCAGCGTTACCGTAATGGCTCCTTCTTCATTAATTTGGAAGTCATCGTAACTGGAAGGAAGCTCAATTGGTTCACCAGCTGCTGAAAGCACGTAATCACCTTGTGAATTCACAAGAAAGTTTTGCGTATTATTATTTGGATTCGGACTTAGGTAAAATGCGCCGTCACGCGTGAACTGGCGGTCGCCTCCTGGTGTTTCAGCCAATTCAAAGAAATAGCCCGGCTCTGTTAATGCCACATCGAATTCACGACCTGACTGACTAATCGATCCTTGTTCAAAACGAACGGCCGTTTGTGCCACCGCTGCCCCAGCACCAACACGAATTCCGTTAGGTGTTAATCTGCCAACTTCTTGATTTGCCGCCGATTGATTGTTCACTTGTTGAAAAAGTAAGTCTGCAAAACTTGTATCACTTCTTTTAAAACCGGTAGTATTCACATTTGCCAGGTTATTCCCTGTTGTATCTAATTTGAGCTGTAATTGACCCATGGTTACAGCTGAATTTATCATGGATTGGTTCACGTACGTTCACCTGCCTTTTCTAAGAAAAACGCAAAGCGTCTTTTATTAAATACAACGTCAGCTTCAACCGCTTCCGAGTAGCTGCCAAGTTTACTAGAAAAACTAAATTTTTCTTAGCCAATCTTACCAACATCATTCACCGTTCGCTGCATTGTTTGATCATATGCTTGTAAAACTTTTTGATTCGCCTCGAATGTTCGAAGGGCAGTCATCATTTCTGTCATTGTCCGGGAGGCATCTACGTTTGACCGTTCAACGAAACCTTGTTGCAGTTGAAAAGTCACCTCGTCGTTATCGACGGCAGTGACGACACCGTTGTCTCCATCATACCGAAAGAGTCCTTCCCCTTCCTTGACTAGTTGTCCAGGATCGGAAACGACAGCGACATTAATTTGGCCCAATAGATCTTGCTCCGCGGAGAAGATTTGGCCCTCACTGTTGATGGTAATGTTCTCGTTATTAACAGTTATCGGGTTTCCGTCTACACCGAGTATGTAATGGCCACTGGAATTAGTTAGCGTCCCTTGACTGTCAATGGCAAAGTTACCGTTTCGTGTATAACGGATATCGCCGTTGTCATTCTGTGTTTCAAAGACGAGCATGGCTTCTTCGTCGGTCTCTTCGTTAATTGGGACGAGGGCCTGTAGAAGCGCCACGTCCGTGTTATTGCCGGTTTCTTGTATATCACCCTGGGTGAAGTTCGGTGTTTGTTCCTGCATGTAGACGCCAGTTGCAAGTGTACCCACATGGTTGGATCCGGTCGTTTGAATGTGATCGGTCCCCAGAGCTTTGATCATCATGTCTGGAAATGTACGCAAGGAACCCTGATCTCCCTTGTATCCTGGTGTATTAATGTTCGCTATATTGTTCGAAAGCATTTCTTGTTTGCGTTGCTGGGAGATCATGCCCGCTCCAGCCGCGTATAATCCTCTTAACATCTGGGTCACCTCTTTATAATGTGGTTACGCTCTGATTTTGTTTTTATTAATTCGATCCAGGTTTTCCAGCAATATGCCCGTTCCGTTTGCAACGCAGTGCATTGGATCTTCTGCTATGAAAACAGGGACTTTTAATTCTTCTGCAAGTAGTTGATCAATACCGTGCAAGAAAGCTCCGCCCCCGGTGATGATAATCCCGCGGTCAATAATATCGGCAGAAAGTTCCGGTGGTGTTTTCTCTAGAACATTTTTGGCTGATGTGACGATGTGAGAAACGGATTCTTCCATGGCAAGGCGAATTTCTTCGGATTTAATATTAATGGTTCTCGGTAGTCCGCTCACCATATCCCGTCCGCGAATATCGATTTCCTCTGAACGCGACCCTGGAAATACGGTTCCAACTTCGAACTTAATTGTTTCCGATGTCCGTTCTCCGATAAGAAGTTTGTATTTCTTTTTGATGTAGTGGAGGATGTCTGCGTCAAACCGGTCCCCGGCAACTTTGATCGAGGAGGCTGTCACAATGTCTCCCATCGATAAAACTGCGACGTCGGTCGTCCCTCCACCTATATCAACAACCATGTTTCCGCTTGGCTGGTAAATATCCATTCCGGCTCCAACTGCTGCTACTTTAGGTTCTTCTTCCAGGTAAACGTTTTTTCCTCCGCTTTTTTCGGCAGCTTCCCGAATCGCTTTTTGCTCGACAGAAGTAATGTTCGTTGGGCAGCATATAAGAATGCGCGGCTTGGTGAACCAGCCTTTCACTTTGATTTTGGACAAGAAGTGATTAAGCATCGCTTCTGTCGTATCAAAGTCTGCAATAACGCCGTCTCTTAAAGGACGAATAGCGACGATGTTTCCTGGCGTACGTCCGACCATTTTAAAGGCTTCATCGCCCACTGCAAGAACTTTTCTGGATTGTGTGTCAATTGCAACCACTGAAGGTTCATCGAGTACGATTCCTCTTCCTTTCACGTGAATCAAAACGTTGGCTGTTCCTAAATCAATTCCGATATCCCTTCCAAACATTGCTGATTTCCTCCCTGATTCGTACTGGTTCATCACTTGTATGATTAATTATCGCTGCTTTTTTGTTGTTTATAAGTGTATTTAATTTAAGCTGTTTTATAAGAAAAACGGCACAGCCGTCTTTTATAAATTCTTAACTTCTAAAGAAAGCATAGGATGGCCTTTGAATTCGCCAGCCAATCAGTAAATTGCATGAATGAATTGTCGATCCAACTATTTTGTTCAAACGAACGCGTGTCGCATATGTACTCGGATTGCGCGTTGTTAAATCCTTTTTAAGAAGCTTTTTACATTTGTCAATGATTATTTTTTCCAGTCTCTTCACTCATTATAATATTTTATCACAAATTGTCACCTGAAAGTGATAGGTCTTTTGATTTTTTTGTGTTTTTTTGTAAAAAGATAGGAAATTAGTTCGGATTTTGAGAGATATGAGGCGGAAAATTGTTTTGTCTTAGGATTCCCTTTCTTTTAGGCACAAAAAAGCGTTTCACTCTAGTGAATTCGCCTTTAACATTAGTCGGTTTTATGGAAATGAATTTCACTTGAAGCGATGTCCAAGCGAAAACGGAGACCTGTTTTTTTCTGTTCATCTAACTAGTCGCAAATAAGAGAGTGCTCCTGTGAATAGGTACTGGAGCACTCAAAAGATATAACGGAATCGTTTTAACCTTTTTCTATCTTGTTTCCATGATGGTCCCTTTTCGGTCCTTCAGGGCAGGCTGCTTATACTTTACTTTTGTAGCTTCCCCTCCCCGCAAGTGCCGAATCGACTTATGGTATTCAAGAACCATTTTCACTTCATTGGCCAGTTCCGGGTTAATTGCAGGCAAGCGTTCCGTTAAATCTTTATGAACGGTGCTTTTTGACACGCCGAACTCTTTTGCAATCGTTCGAACAGTTTTCTTTGTCTCAACGATGTACCTTCCTATCTTGATGGTCCTCTCTTTGATGTAATCGTGCACATCTCTCGCCTCCCTTATTCTCATCGAACGACCTTCTCTTGTTGCTATAAGGTTTGTTAAATTTTATTAAACAAGGAGGGAATATATGCCTAAATCACACAAATGGAAAAACAAAGGAAGTCTAAGCACACCAAGGACAATCTATCATTTTCAAAATGCGAGAGGTCTCTGAGGGTTCCTCTAAGGGGTCAGACCCCCCATATTTTGGAAATTCGTCTCATGTATAAGAAAAAACACTGAAAAGTCCAAATTGACTTTTCAGTGCTTCTCTTTTCCTCTTATGAATCTAGCTCTGGATCTTTTTCTGGATCTTCTTTTGGATCTTCTTTATCTGCTGGGTCTTCATCATTCTCTGAATCTTCCGTATCTTCTTCTGGATCCGGTAAAGATTCTGGTTCGAGTTGTTCATCTGCTTCTTCAGCTGATACGTTTGGTAGAGCCGAGATTCCTTGGTCGACAAAGTCGATTGGATTCACCGGTACACCATCTTTCCGAATTTCAAAGTGTGTGTGAATACCTGCGTCTTGATTGTACAAGTTTCTTCCAGCTTCACCGAGAACGTCACCTTGCTTGACGGTTTGCCCGACTTCTACTTTCAATTCATTTAAACTTTGGTAGATCGAAAGAATATCTTCATCGTGTTCTACGTGAACCACTTGACCAAACAATGCGTCTTCTTCTGCTTTCACAATCGTACCACTCATGGAAGCTGTTACATCAAAGGCCTCGCCGTCTTCTTTAGCAAGATCAATACCTTTGTTTTGATAGAAATAGTTGTTATATCGGACTAGCGCTGTCTCTTGTTCCTCGACGGATGCTTCATAGTCATGAAAAGTACCTACAACTGCAACTTCGTTTTCATCCATTACTGGTAATTCAAAAACTTCATCTTGAGCGACAACAGGAACTGCTTCTTCCTCTTCCGCTTGTGGATCTTCTGTGTTTCCAGTGTTCCCTGTGTTTTCATCTGCCAATTCTTCTGGACTGCCTTGTTCTTGATGCCCACCGATGTTCTCTATATCAAACTCAGAGTCTCGTTGTTCATCTGTCAGATCAGTTGTTGATGTCATCCACAAGAAAGTTGTTAACACTACTGCTGATAAACCTAAATACAATGCCGGCAACATCCAACGTTTTTTCGCTAGACGTTTCATTTTCGCCTGCATCCGCCCCCACTTGGAAGCTTGCTTTTCATCATGATTGTTCATGTAATCATCACCTCAGCAACATTCTGATCAGATTGCCGAGAATATATACATTATTTAGAAAATTATTTTTTCACCACTTAGAAACTCAGTGTTTACAAGGTTTTTGACCCCTTCCCGCTTCTAAGGTCTTAACTATTTTTTCCGAAATCAGTCTGTGCAAGTACGGTTGCCGCCTCTACAATAGATACCCCCTGATAATAATAATGGATGATATCACGGTAATCATTTCCGGCTTTCGCCATGCCATCTGCGCCAAATTGACTCATGCCAACACCGTGTCCCCAACCACGTGTCTCAATCACAACCGTGTCCCCGTTTCGACTCCAATCAAAGTCACTCGAATCAAGCTCCAACTTATCCCGAATATCTCTGCCTGTAAATGTTTTATCGCCAATTTTCACTTCTGCAACTCTACCACCCGTTGTACGAGAGACTATCTCTCCCACTTCTCCATCAGGTAGATTCACCTGCAAGAGCTCTTGAAATTCACCCGCAGATATCTCGCGCACATCCTTATAACGTGGGGATTCTAAATCCCAAGGACTTTCAACACTTCTTAAGTATGGTATTTCATTCGGCCAGTATTCTTCGGAGTTCTCTGTGTATCCGTTGCTTGTTGAAAAGAAAGTTGCCGTAATAGGTTCTTCCTCATAGGTAATGATCTGACCTTCCGTATCATAAACGGCTTTTTGAATGCGGGACATCATCCAATCATAGTCACTTCCCCAATTCTCCTTTAGTTCTGCTTCGTTTTTGAAAACTTGATGCATGACTGTATCCGTCACATCAGCCCCTTCAGGTAACTCAAGGTCAGCACCATCAAGGATTTGACGAATATAATACGTTCTTGCCGTTAGCGCTTGCGCTTTCAACGCTTCCATCTCATAGGATGCCGGCATTTCTGAAGCGACAACCCCAATGATGTATTCTTCCAATGGGACTTCCTCTATCATTTCTGTTGTTGAACGGAAAACCGAAACGGTCTGTGCTTCAGTTGGCAGTTCATAAGTTGTTGCAGGTTTTGTTTCCTTATTATCATTTGTACCCGTTTGCTCTTTCGTCGTTTCTACAGTTGCCTGACTCCCCCTCACACTGACTGGCGCTGAATCTGGCGCGTCTCCACCCGAAAACCCCGTTACCAAAAGTGCTGGGACAATTAGTATTGCAAATGCAAATATGACTCCTATCATAAGAAACCCTTTCACGAGATAACCTCCTTCATCACTCTACTATTCCTTCTATTACATGTTTTCTCTCATCTCATATCTATGAACTCTAGTGAATCATTAGAACTGTTAAGAAAAATTAGTAGTTTTCAGTTTTCCGGAGGTTCCAGCGCATCGGATGCTCTTGCGATTGCTATGTTTGTCCGTTTGTTGGTCGGTAGGTGCTACCGCCGTAGCACCTACAAACGTAGCACCTTGATTTCGAGCGTATCAGCGCGTATACGTGAGTTTTTCTCTCGTTTTTTTCGGTAGGTGCTACCGCCGTAGCACCTACAAACGTAGCACCTTGATTTCCGGCGCATCAGCGCGTATACGCGAGTTTTTCTCTCGTTTTTTTCGGTAGGTGCTACCGCCGTAGCACCTACAAACGTAGCACCTTGATTTCCGGCGCATCAGCGAGTATACGTGAGTTTTTCTCTCGTTTTTTTTGGTAGGTGCTACCGCCGTAGCACCTTGATTTCCGGCGCATCAGTGAGTATATGCGAGCTTGTCTCTCGTTTTTTTCGGTAGGTGCTACCGTCGTAGCACCTACAAACGTAGCACCTTGATTTCCGGCGCATCAGCGCGTATACGTGAGTTTGTCTCTCGTTTTTTTCGGTAGGTGCTACCGCCGTAGCACCTACCACGTGAGACTTTCACTCGATCGCCGTCAAGTGGTTTTCACCTTCCTTAAAAAACAAATGAAAAATCCCCTTGCGAGTCGTTTCGCAAGGGGAACACTATTTAATCACTTAAATAATATAAAAGATGGCGTTTTGAGAATTAAGAAGCGTAATTTGGATCTAGCTTCTTAAGAGGAGCTGGTGCTTCGAGATTCTCCATCTCAGCAAGCTCTTCTTCTTCCTCATTCACACGCTCAATGTGTGCACCTAAGGAGAGTAACTTATCAGAGAAGTCTACGTAGCCTCTATCGATGTGTTTAAGCTCTGTAACACGTGTAATACCTTCAGCTACAAGGCCAGCGAGCACGAGTGCTGCTCCAGCACGAAGATCTGTAGAAGATACTTCGGCACCTTGTAAGTTTAGTGGGCCTTCAATAATAGCTGCCCGACCTTCTATTTTCACATTCCCGTTCATGCGGCGGAACTCTTCCACATGCATAAAACGATTTTCGAATACAGTTTCTGTAATCACGCTTGTGCCTTCTGCATGGAGCATAAGTGCCATCATTTGTGCTTGCATATCTGTTGGAAAACCAGGATGTGGCATTGTTTTAATATCTACCGCTTTTAATTTGTCCGGTCCAATCACGCGCACACCATTATCTTCTTCAATAATAATGACGCCCATCTCAGTCATTTTAGAAATAAGTGGTCGCATGTGTTCTGTTAACACATTTTCTACAAGAACATCTCCACCTGTAATTGCTGCTGCTACCATAAACGTGCCAGCCTCAATTCGATCCGGGATAATTGTATGCTCTGCACCAACTAATTCTTCGACACCGTCAATTTTAATTGTGCCAGTTCCTGCTCCACGAACTTTTGCGCCCATGGCATTTAAATAATTTGCAAGACAAACTATTTCAGGTTCCTCTGCCGCATTTTCAATAATGGTTGTACCGATTGCTGTAGTAGCCGCCATCATGATATTTTCCGTTGCCCCAACACTTGGGAAATCAAGATAAACTTTGTTTCCGTAAAGACGATCGTCAACTCTTGCTTCGATATAGCCGTTACCGATTTCTACTTTTGCGCCCATTGCTTCAAAACCTTTAAGGTGTTGATCAATAGGACGTGAGCCAATTGCACATCCGCCTGGTAAAGCGATTCGTGCATGGCCGAACCTTGCCAGCAAAGGTCCCATTACTAAGAAGGATGCTCGCATTTTTCGGACATATTCGAACGGTGCTTCTGTTTTTAATTGACCCTGTGCGTCAACTTCAATGTGTCCATTTCCATCATAGGAAACTTTTGTATTTAAATTGCGTAAAACTTCGTTTATCGTGTATACGTCAGCTAAGGCTGGTACATCATATATGTGACTCTTACCCTTACTTGCTAAAATGGATGCAGCAATAACAGGTAAAACAGCGTTCTTTGCCCCTTCAACTCGGACAGTACCGCTTAACCGGTTACCACCGCGGACTATAATTTTTTCCAATTGTATTCCCCTCCGCGTCCAGATTGTATATTCATTATTATTCAATCGCAATCTTTGACGTGCCAAAAGTAGTTGTTCTTTTACCGCCTAACCTTTAAGCAAGTCATAATATTTCGTGTGTAGTTCAAGCACTGATAGTTATATAAGTGCGATAACCAGGGTTGTGCCTTCTTTGCCAAGTGTATTAACTGGTTTGATAATTGATGTGTAAATACTGTGTTAATTAACGTAAGTTATATTCTGGCGATGCAAAGAATTCCTTTGCTAATTTTTAAACAATCGTTTGGTTAAAATAACTAATCACGAATCCAATATTTGGCTATATAAATATGTTACGTGGTTCTCCGTCCATACCGATTTAGGTCTCTTAATGACATTGTAACCTCGTATGTTGTAGCCATACATGGAATAATCCGCTAATCGCAGACTCATGATTGTTCCTGCGTTTCTTTTCGTCTAACCTTCGCGTTTCTCGCCAGCATCTAAAAGTTTTGACGATTAGAAAAGGTGTCTTAGCATCGTAGACCAGTTCAAATAACTGAGTAAAAAACTGGTAACTAAATGAGTTAAGGCAATGGTGATAATTACCATTAATGCTTTTGCTTTAGCTCCATTTGGATTTGTCAGAAACAATTCAAATTTAAATGACTGGACCGACCACCAAACTACAGTCAGAACCATTAAACTAATTAAAATATTAAATAATGATTGCTGTCCCAGAGAATCGATCATCTTAAAACCTCCATTTATCCATGAAAAAAAAGAATGTTTCACGTTTCTACCTTCTTGGAAAAAGGAGGCTCGTTTAAAACTGCAAAACACATAATTATAATCATAACTGATAACTGATTGCAAGGCTACTGTTTTTTTCATAATTAAAAGCTAGTCATAGATAAATGTTATTTGTATTGAATTGTCAAAGTCCAAACTCGATCCATTGACCTAGATCTATCAAATAATAACTGAATCGGTCTTAAGAGTACTGTTCACATTTTCGAGATTTGTCAAACCTGTTTTCATTTTCACAATGCATTTTTTCACATGAAAAATGAATATCGTTGTATAAAATTCAATACCGACTGTTTTAGAGCCTAAACCTATGTATAATCAGGCATGAAACTTTAACTTTATACGTGATAAACACTGTTCTAATGGTAGGCACAGCTTTTTCAGTATCTACTCTGTCTCCGCTTATCATCATATGATTGCTTCTGAAAAATAGTATCATTACTAGTTAAAATGTTAGTCGTCAAGACAATAATTTGGTTACACCTTTTTTATAAAAAATTGTGTAAAAAATCTATTTTTCGACTATTATTTTCCATACCTGCTTACGTTTCGTCGAAAAAAAGTATTTTTTGTCCGTTTTGCTCATTATTACTCCTTAAGAAAAACTGCACTGCAGTCTTAAAAAGTTTTGTGTTTTTTTCTAATTTGTGATCAAGGAAGGTTGTTTGGAAGAATTACCGCTCGCTTTTTGTGGATGATCCGCGAGCCTCCTCGAGCAAATGAACGCTCTGCGGGGTCTCCCCAAAAGAGGCTGAAGTATTGCCCGCGGAAAGCGGATTCGAGCACCTCTGTTCGAAAGCATAAAACAATCTCAAAAAAAAACACTGAAAAAGTCCGCATCGACTTTTTCAGTGTCCTCCCATTTACCAGCCCACCATATTTAGTTAAAAGACGGCATCCAATTGTATTGATTGAAGATGTCCAATAAAAGATTAGGTGCAATGCCGAGGAGAAGGACGACGGCGAGTGAAACTGTGACTACGGTTAATAGTCCTCCTGGAACGACTAACTCTTTGTCATTTGGTCGTGGATCGGTCATAAACATTTGTTTAATAAATCCAAAATAGTAATAGAACGAAACGACGCTTGTGAGAATCATGATGATCGCGAGCCAGAGCATATCTCCGGCTGCAGCAAGGATAAAGATGTTTACTTTGCCTATAAATCCTGCCGTTAAGGGTAATCCGCCGAGCGAAACGAGAAACACTGTCATCGCGATGGCCATGTACGGCGATCGGTAATAAAGTCCGGCAAAACTGGAGATGTCGGTCATTCCCGAATCTTCCGTAACGAGTGTGATTACCGCAAATGCACCGAGCGTCATCATTAGATAAGCTACACTATAGAATACAATTACCGTGGTGGAAAAATCGCCGAGTACAACTGCGAATGGCACGAGTAAGTACCCTGCTTGAGCGATGCCTGAATATGCCATGAGCCGCTTCACATTGTTTTGCGTAAGGGCGATGAAGTTTCCGGTAATCATCGTGATCGCGGCCATGACTGCAAGGATAAAACTCCATTCGCCATGAATTCCTTCGAAGCCAAATGCTAATGTGAAAATTCGAATGACAATCGCAAAAGCCGCGAGCTTGGATACAACCGTTAAAAAGGCAGTGACTGGCGTTGGCGAGCCTTGATAAACGTCTGGTGCCCACATGTGAAAAGGAACGATCGATATTTTAAAACCAAACCCCACCAGCATAAATAAAAAACTCATCCCAACGAGGGCGGTATATTGCTGAAATAAAACTGGCATCGCCTGGCCAATCTCCACTAAACTCGTGGATCCAGTGAGACCATATAAAAAGGACATTCCGTATAAAATAAACGCCGAGGCTGTTCCTCCGAGGATCACATATTTAAGTGCCGCTTCCGTTGAATGGCGATGATGCTTTTTGAAGCCAGCCAATACATAGGAGGAGATGCTTAAGATTTCAAGTCCGATAAATAGGGTGATCAAGTCTGCCGATGAGACCATGAGCATCGCCCCCAAAGCGGCAAACATCATGATTGAATAATACTCTCCTTGATACACTTCGGGGTTGCGATCGAGGTAGTACATGCTGATCATGATGACCATCGCTACCCCAATTAAAATAATGAGCTTGAACAACCTCGCGAATGGATCAACTAGAAACAAGTCAGCAATCGATCCTCCACCTGGATTTAAAAGGAGTACAAGCACCGCCGTCACGAGCAAGGACAGGACGGCGAGACGACCAATAAACGGTTTTTTTCCGTGAATGCCTGTCATGAAATCAATCGTGAAAACGAGCAATGCCAATGCGGCTAAGCTAATTTCCGGCGTCATTAAAGACCAGTCCGTTTCCAATACGATCATGGCTTTAACCTCCTATCCTCGACACGATGTCGATTACTGTGGTGTTGATGACGTCACTGAGAATATGAGGGTACACGCCTAGAATCAAACTCAAAGCCAGGAGTCCTACCATTGGAACATATTCCATCGGACGAGCATCTGGAAGGTTCATAAATTTTTCCTTGATTGGTCCAAAGGTCGTTCGTTGCATCGCCCAAAGAAGATAGGCTGCTGTAAGAATGATTCCAATGCCAGCGATAATTCCAATTGTCATTGCCGCTGGAATCAATTCTGCCGAGGCACCGAAAATTCCGATAAACGCCAGTAATTCACTGACAAAACCAGATAATCCCGGAAGCCCAATCGAAGCCATGGCTGCCGCTAGCATGAACCCGGCTAAAATAGGCACTGATTTCGAGAGACCTCCCATTTCGGCAATTGTCCGTGTTTTCGTCCGTTCATACATTGCTCCGACCATAAAGAACAGCAAGGCGGAAATGAATCCGTGCGAGACCAATTGGAAGACCGCCCCTTGCATGCCGGAGTGCGTAAACGAAGCAATCCCCAACAGTACAATGCCCATGTGGCTAATGCTGGAGTAAGCTACCAGGGCTTTTAAATCGGTTTGAACGAGGGCCAGTAATGCCCCGTAAATAATGTTGATCACCCCAAGGATCGCGATTAGCGTTGCGAATTTCGCTGCTTGATCAGGCAGAATTCCAAAGCCTGCGCGAATCAAGCCGTAGCCTCCCATTTTCAGCAAGATACCTGCTAAGATCATACTGACTGCGGTTGGCGCCTCTACGTGCGCGTTCGGGAGCCATGTATGGAAAGGAAAAACCGGCAGCTTGATTGCAAACGCAACGAGCAATCCTAGAAAAAGTGCGGCTTTCACTCCTTCTGACAGTACCTCAGGATTTGCGGGATTCGCGAAAATTTCGGCGAGCCGGATCATACTGAACGAAGTTCCCTGATAGTTCATAGCCTCTGCACCCTTTGTAAAAATAGCAAGGAACGTCATGAACATGATGCCACTGCCAATTCCTGTATAAAGTAAAAACTTGAAGGATGCGTACGACCTCATTTTTCCGCCCCAAATACCGATGAGGAAAAACATCGGGACAAGTGTGAGTTCGAAAAACAGGAAGAATAAAAACATATCCAGTGCAACAAAAACACCGAGCATTCCTGAGAGTAAAATTAACGTCCAAATATAAAACTCTTTGACTCTTTTTTCAATCGAAAACGAAGCAAAGATTGATAGCGTAGTCACGAGGGTTGTCAGCAGCAGCAACGGCATCGACAAACCATCGATGCCAATTTCAAAATTAATTTGTAAAAAACCTAGGTCAAACCACGGCAGTGTCGTTCCGTTTTGAATACCAGAAACTCCGCGATCAAAACCTCCCCAAATGATCACAGTTAAAACAAGTGCTATTCCTGAGACAATTGTCGCTAGCGTGCGAATGACATTGACGTTTTCTTTCGGAATTGTAAAAAGCAAGATCGCTCCGATTAATGGAAGAAAGACGAGCCAAATCAGCATGTTTGCCATCATCCGAAATACCCCCTTACTGCGAAGGCGAGTCCTATAACTACCATTCCGCCAAAAACGGTCACGAGCCCGTACGTCTGTAATTGCCCGTCTTGATGTTTGCCCATCGCTTTTCCTGAGCGACTTGTTAAGGATCCGATCAGAGTAATGACTCCGTCAACGATCGTTTTATCCATTTTCCATAATAAGAGACTGATTTCTCTGGTTGGGCGGACGAATACAGCCAAGTAAATGTCGTCAAGATAATAGTTGTTCTGAAACAACTTCTGTATCGATGGTGCTTTGCTGGAAAAGAAATCTTCTCTAATAAATCCCTTCACGTACATCGCCCAGGCTAATGAAATTCCAGCTACCGCCACAGCTACGGATAAAAATGCTAACCAAAGTGCCCCATGAGGCTGCGTGCCGACATTCAGGCCTGCGGTTAGAAATGCTTCAAGCTGATGGCCGAGAAACGGCGCATTGATGAAACCGGCAATTACTGCTAAAACAGCAAGCACCATTAACGGAAATGTCATCAAACCTGCGTTTTCTCTAGGTTCGTTCTCAGGTACTTCCTCATGGTTCGGATACACTTTTCTCTCTTCAAAACCTGCGTCTAAGCCTACTTCAGCCGATTGTGTTGCCTCCCATGCGGCTTGTTCATTAAACGTTTCTTCGGTCGGATCATTTAAATCTCCGCCCTTAAACTCCCCCATGAAAGTTTTAAAGAATAAACGAAACATATAAAATGCGGTCAAAAATGCGGTAACAAGTGCAATCAGAAACAAGAATCCATCTCCATTTATCAAGGTTGAGGCAAGGATTTCTTCTTTGCTCCAGAACCCAGCTAACGGGAATATCCCTGCGATTGCAAGTGATCCAATCAAAAATGTAACGGATGTAACCTTCATTTTTCCCCATAAGCCGCCCATATCACGGATATCCTGCCGGTGGTGCACGGCAAATATGACACTACCTGCTCCAAGGAACAGCAACGCTTTGAAAAAGGCATGTGTCAAGAGATGAAACAACCCCGCTACATAGCCAGCCGTCCCTAATGCAAGAATCATAAATCCCAACTGACTGATTGTCGAGTATGCGAGAATTCGTTTTATATCGTTATTGACCAACGCCATCGTTGCGGCAAAAAGTGCAGTGAGCGCACCTGTGTAGGCCACGACGGTCATCGCTGTCGAGGACGCTAAAAATAATGGATACATGACACCTATCAAGTACACACCCGCGGCAACCATGGTCGCGGCATGAATCAAAGCACTAACCGGTGTTGGCCCCTCCATGGCGTCCGGCAGCCAGACGTGAAGTGGGAATTGCGCTGATTTTCCGACTGCTCCTAAGAAAATGAGCAGAGCAATCGTTGTTATCATGGGGGCGCTTAGTTGATCCGTCTCAACCGCTGTGTAAATTTCTGCATAGTTGAAGCTTCCTGCTCGGTTAAATAGAAGAACTAGCCCGATTAATAGCCCAACGTCCCCAATTCTGGTGATGAGAAAAGCTTTTTTAGCCGCTGCCGCTGCCTCTGGCTTGAAATACCAGAAACCTACGAGTAAGAAGGAACATAAGCCGACGAGCTCCCAGAAAATAAATAATTGCAAGATATTTGGTGCTAAAACGAGGCCTAGCATCGAAAAGGAAAATAACCCTAAATAAGCGAAAAATACATGAATTCGGTCGTCTTCCTTCATATATTCTTTAGAAAAAATATGGACAACCAAACTGACGAGAGTGACGACGATGAGCATCATCGAGTTTAATGCTGTGACTTCATACCCCATCGTGATCACATTTTCTCCGACCGTCATCCAGTTTAAAACAAACGTGTATGTTTCTCCTCCAATTCGTTCTAGCAAGACGAATACTGATAACAAGAATGAAAGAGCCAGTCCGGCTATACCAATAGCGGCTGCTTTCTCTTTCAAAAGTCGTCCGGCGACTAGCAGGATCAGGAAGGTGATAAGAGGAAAAACCGGGATTAACAAGGCATAGTGCATCATACCAACCCCTTTCTCTTTTAAAATACCGTGCCTAGTAAATCTACCACCTCAATAAATCATGCTTCAAAACGTCGATGGAGTTTCGATTTCGGTAAAGGGCGATGAGAATCGCCAGGCCGACTGCGGCTTCGGCGGCGGCTACAGTAATGACGAACAAGGTGAATACTTGCCCGGTAATATTTGCGAATGGCCCGATAGCCGAGAAAGCGACGAGATTTATATTGACGGCATTTAGCATTAATTCAATGCTGGCGAGAACGATGACTAGATGTCTTCTCGTCAGGACGCCATAAAGTCCGATGCAAAACAGGATTGCTGCGAGAGCAAGAAAAAGTGTAATCGAGACCATTTAGTCGGCCTCCTTTCTGGCAATGACCACCGCTCCGATAAGAGCAGAAGTGAGTAAAAATGCCGAACCGATAAAGGCGATGAAATAATGACCGTATAACTCGAGTCCAATCATTTCCGCACTGCCGACATACGGTTCGCCGCTATTTGGCAAGTCTGCAGTAACAATCGCATAGAGCATAAAAGCGAGTAAGAATCCTACTCCGACAAAACCAAGGATTTGTTGTGCTTTTCTTGGGTCCGGTCCAAAGCCGACATTTCGATGTTCGGTCATCATCATACCGAAGACAAATAGGATTGTGATCGCGCCTACGTAAACCATGATTTGAACAATGCCAATAAACTCAGCTCCGAGTAAAAAGTAAATGGCTGCTACGGCGAAAAAACTGAAGGCCATGGCGACAACCCGGTGCGCGATCCGCTCTAAGGCCATGATCAGTACGGCACTAATAATGGCGATGAGAGCAAACACAATAAAGAAGAACATTTGCGCATTCACGGCTTGTCACCTCTTTCCTCCTGCCCCTCGTCAGATTTCAGAGGTAATTCATCAAATTTGGAAGATGCTTCATTTGTTTCATGTTTTGTCTCTTTCGCTCCTTCCGCTGGTAACTCAGGTTCTTTCTTTCCTTCAACGGCCTCCTTTTCCGTGGTAGAAGGGATTATTTTTGTTTTTGCTTCGTTAGCATCCGCCTGAGGAGCGGGCTTGGTTGAAGCTGCTTCGTCTTGCTTCGGAGTTGCTTTTACTTGGGCTCGTGACTGTGTTGCAGGTTCGGTTGCTTCTGTTTTCTCCGTCGTCTTGGCTTGGTTCGCTCTGGCTTCTGCTTTGGCTTTGGCCTTGGCTTCTTTGGCGGCTTTTTCTTGGGCTTCGGCTTCTGGGTCGGGTTCGGTGTAGTTGCCGGGTTCGTGATTGTCGGTGAGCCATGTGATGTCTTTGAAGTGTGCGGCTCGGTTGAATTCGCTTAGGTTGTCGTATCGGGCGGTCATGACGATGGCATCGGTTGGGCATACTTCGGTGCAGAAGTCGCAGAGTATGCAGCCTTGGAAGTCGATGTTGTAGGTGTCGATGATTTTCTTTTTTGGGTTGTCTTTGTCTTTTTTGCCGGTTAGTGTGATGACGTCGGTTGGGCAAATTTTGACACACAGGTCACAGACGATGCATTTGTCTGGGAAAAACCGTTGGATGCCGCGAAATCGTTCTGGCATGTTTACTTTTTCTTCCGGGTATTGAATGGTGATGTTCTTTTTGGTGAAGTAGTTTAGGGTTATGCCAAATCCTTTTAAGAGTCGAAACATGTTATCCCCCCATCCACACTTTGATGATTGATGTTATGACGATGTTCAGCAGGGCTAGCGGGATGAGTACTTTCCACCCGAAGTTCATGAGGTGGTCGACGCGGGCCCGTGGGAGGGTGGCGCGTAACCAGTACCATCCGAACATGAAGGCGGCCATCTTCAGGAGGAACCAGATGATTCCTGGTAAAAAGGCGGGCCCTAGCCATCCGCCGAAGAAGAGGATGGTGGCGAGTGCTGAGATGGCGATGGCGTATGTGTACTCTGCTAGCATGAAGAAGGCGAATCGGAATCCTGAGTATTCGGTGTGATAGCCTGAGACGAGTTCGGATTCTGCTTCGGGCAGGTCAAATGGCGAGCGGTTCAATTCTGCGATGGATGAGATGAAGTAGACGATGAATGCGAGAAATTGTGGAATGATGAACCAGACTCCGATGCTTTCCTGGTAGCCGACGATGTCTCGTAGGTTGAGTGAACCGACGAGGACGATGATTCCAAGGACGGATAAGACGAGCGGTATTTCATAGCTGACCATTTGGGCGATTCCCCGTATCGATCCGAGCAGGGAGTATTTGTTGTTTGAACTCCATCCTCCCATGAGTACGCCGAGCATGGTGATAGACGATACTCCCAGGATGTACAGGATGCCGATGTTCAGGTCTGCTCCGCCGAGGTTTTCGGTAAATGGCAGGACGGCAAAGACAGCGAATGCTGGTGCGAATGCCAGGACTGGTGCTAAAACGAAGATTTTTTTATCGGCTTCGTTTGGGATAATGTCTTCTTTCATGAGTAGTTTGGTGACGTCTGCGATGGTTTGCAGTAATCCCCATGGTCCGTGTCTGTTTGGTCCCGGGCGAAGTTGCATATAGCCGATGACTTTCCGTTCGAAAAGAATAGCAAAGGTGACGCCGCCAAGAAGGAGGTTCATGACGATTCCGGCGTACACCACCATCAGGATTACGTCCACTACGCATCTACCTCCCCTAGTACGACATCGAGACTTCCGAAGATCGCGACGAGGTTTTGGATGGATTCTCCTTTGAGCAAATCTTGCAGGATGGATACGTTGACGAATGACGGCCGTCTGAGTTTGATTCGATACGGTTTATTTGTTCCGTTGCTCACGGCATACACGCCGATTTCGCCTTTGGACGCTTCCACTCGTCGGTATACTTCGCCGGCGGGCGGTTTGATCATCATGATCCGTTTGCCTTTTTTCGTGATGATTTCTCCTTCCGGAATTTGCTCACAGGCCTGCTCAATAATCCGCAAGGACTGAAACATTTCAGCGACGCGTACTTTATACCTGGCGTAAACGTCCCCTTCTTTTTCGGTAGGAATATCGAAATCGAATCGGTCATAAATACAATATGGTGCTGTTTTACGAAGATCGATGTTGACGCCACTGCCTCGCGCAATGGGGCCGGATAATCCCCAATTGATCACTTTTTCTTTGGAAAGGATCCCGACTCCAATTGTTCGTGCTTGAAAAATTTCGTTTCCGGTGACGAGTGTGTGAAACTCTTGGATATTCTCATGAAGTTCTTTTACAGTTTCTTGTACTTTGGCGAGCCATCCATCCGGGGCGTCCCATTTTACGCCGCCGATTCGGTGATAGGTAAAAGTCATTCTTGCCCCACTTATTTCGTTCAATCGGTCAAGAATCGTTTCCCGATCGCGGAATGCATAGAGAAACGGGCTCATTGCGCCGATATCGAGCAGGTACGTTCCCCACCAGACGAGGTGACTGGCGATTCGATTCAGCTCCATTGTAATCACTCGTAAATACTCCGCCCGCTCGGGAATTTCCCATTCTAATAATTCTTCGATGGCGGAACAATAAATGTAATTGTTCGTCATAGCGTTCATGTAGTCGAGTCTGTCAGTGTAAGGGATAAACTGTGTGTACAGGAAATTCTCTGCTAGTTTTTCGGTTCCGCGGTGAAGGTAGCCCATTACTGGTTCCGCGTTCACAATATGTTCTCCGTCGACTTCGAGTTTGAGGCGGAAAACTCCGTGGGTACTTGGGTGTTGCGGTCCCATATTGAGCGTCATTGTTTCTGTTTTCAACTCTGACATTTATTACGCACCCCCTTTTGAAAAAGCTGTTGAAGTTGAATAAAAGCTGAATTTAAGTTGAGTAGGTTTTTTTCATGCGTGTTGATTCGAGCAAACTTTTTTTGCTAATTACGCTTTAATCCAAGCCTAGTGCTTTTTTATCGGTGACATAATCTTTGCGCAGCGGATGACCTTCCCACTCATCCGGGAGCAAAATTCGTTTTAAATTCCAGTGACCGGTAAAGTCGATTCCCATCAAATCATAGATTTCGCGTTCCATGTAATCGGCTGCTTTATAGACTGGCTCGAGTGAAATGATTACCGGATTTCCCCTGGGCGTTTTCACTTTTACATAAAGGTAGTGGTCTAACCTCGTTGAGTAGAAATTGTAGATCACTTCCATATGTTCCTCGTAATCGATCGCGGAGACACAGGACAGGAAGTCGAATTGAAGGGATTCATCCGTACGAAGGACGTTTACAGTGTTGAAATCCCAGTTTTGGGAAGCAAGGATAATCATTGGTTTGTGAAAATTTAGTTTTGCTTCTTCGATCGTATCTGCTCCCTGAAGGGTGTGGATTTTTTCGGCAATGAGATCAAGCAGTTCCTGACTCATCCTTTCAACACCCGCTCTCCTTTTGCTTCGAGACGAATTTTCTGCCTCAGTTTTTCAACACCATCTAACAGAGCTGGCGGTGTTGGTGGACACCCAGACACATAAACATCGACTGGTACAATTTTATCGACACCGTTCAAGACACTGTAGGCTTCTTTGTACGGCCCGCCACAGGTTGCACAGGACCCCATCGCAATCACCCATTTTGGTTCGGGCATTTGGTCATACAGTGTTCGGAGCACGGGAGACATCTTTGCGGTGACGGTTCCGGCTACGATCATCACATCGGCATGTCGCGGAGATGCCCGGAAAATAACGCCGAAGCGGTCAAAATCGTATCTGCTCCCTCCTGTTCCCATCATTTCAATCGCACAGCAAGCAAGTCCAAATGATAATGGCCAAAACGACCTTGTTCTCGACCAGGCTTTTAACTGATCGACTTTTGTGAAAAACACGCTCTTTTTTACGTCTTCAATAAGTCTTGGATCATACTCTTCCGACTGGTCAAAGCCTTTTATCCCTTTTAGTTCCATTCTAGCACCTTCTTTTTCCAAGAATAGGCGAGCCCGAGTGCTAATATTGCGATGAAGATGAGCATCATATTGAGTCCCACCCATCCTAGCTGATCAAGTACAACTGCCCACGGATACATGAAAACGGTTTCAACATCGAAAATGATAAATTCAAGCGCGATAATGTAGTAGGCTACATGATATCGAACTTGAGCATCTCCTTCCGGTTTGATCCCACTCTCATAAGGTGAGGTCTTAGCCGGATACGGATTGTGAGGCCTGACGAATCTTCCAAACGTTAAAGCAACCACTGGAAGTGCAATTCCGAGCAAAATAAATATCAAAACAAGCAGATAGTTATCATAGTAAACTCCCAGCTGCATACGTTCACTCCCTCCCGTCAAACAATATGAAATTAACGAACTTTTCCAACTCTCACCCAAAGTATACCAAAGCAAAGAAAATTTTTCTATATTATTCTGAATTATCTGTTTTTAATTATTTCTAATGTCTTACCCCTTCACAATCGATGTTTTTTGGGTGTTTTTACATTTGTATTTGTATCTAAGTTATGTTGTTCTTTTAATGTTTATGGATAAATCTTTATTAAATGAATGATTTTATTTTTTGGTAGGTTTTGGGGAAAGGCTAATTTAGGTAGGATGGCGTTAATGGAGGATGGTTATGGTTTGACGTGCTTCGAAGCGCTATGAAGTTAATAGTGATTGATAGAACTTCCAACATTATGAGAGGTATTAATTATGTAGTTATTTTCGCACTATTTCCAGGGTTTTCGGTTGATATGCAAGTCGTATCGCCTAGCGATATGGCTTGCAAATAGAGAATTTTCCCCTGGTAGGCAGAAGCTTCAAGTGGGCTAGCTTTTCAGATACTGATCGTGTGCGGAGGCTTTCATTTATCTGCTTCTTCCGGTTATTCGCCGCATGGAATTGTTTGTTGCTTCCTCAACTAGCTTAGCGTCTTCTCACTTTTTCGAACATTTTCTCTGTAACCAATAACGTTTACGATAATAGCCGATTTGAAAGGAATTAAATAGATTCCTTTTATCTCGACAACTAGTAACAATATATTTCCCGGAAAATAATGTTCGATGTTTTTCTTGCCAATGTCTGTCGGTTATAGTAATATCTTGGTAAGCGAATTGACATTTTTGCTTCGTTTTTTCTCGTCTTCTCTTTTACATTCCTATCTTTATTCATCTAGTAATTACCTCTTACTTTCTATCTTTTTCTACATATTTGAATCCCTCTCTATCCTTCCTTTTAATTCTTGAATTCAATCGATCGTTTAATGTGTGTGTACCACTATTACAGTAGTCTGTAAACTTGGATTCCTAATTAAGTAGTCCTAATTTCTTTATTTGCCGTTTGCTGCAATTGAATAACTATGCTTTGCGTTGGTCTATCGTCGCATAAATCTATTTTGTGTTGGTTATTTTATGTAAAAAAATTATATTATAAATTAGGAGATGGTATAATGCCTCACGTCAATCGGCAATGGCACAAAAGTTATTATTATCATATAACTAGTCGATCTAACTGGAAGGAGCCTTTATTCAGATCTGACGATGATTTTGTTTATTTCCTTCAACTGCTAGATGAAGCAAACAAAAAGTATCCTTTTCAATTAGTATCTTACGTATTAATGAAAACTCACTTTCATTTGTTGCTGTTCTCAAATACTCAAAGCTATTCTAATATTATGTTTTTGGTAAAAAAGAAATATGCCACCTATTTCAATAAAAAATATAATACCCGCGGTCATTTGTTTGAGAAACGCTTTTTCGCTAAACCAGCTTCGACTCTTCGCACACTACTCCACATGAGTCGCTACATTCACTTTAATCCTGTTGAAATCCACTCCGTTGAATCTCCGAAAGATTATCCATGGAGTAGTTATCCCCTATTTATTCAATCCAGTGAAAATTCTCTAACACCCCCCTACATTAACTTCACCCCATTATTACGCTCTTTTACCGGTACCTATCATCAACGAAAAATGCAGTATATTCAATGGTGCAACACAAATTAATATGTATTTTTAGTTATTAATGAAAAATGGTTTTGGGTAATTATCATTTGATTTGATGTTTCAGATGCTGTATATTCCGCAAAGAGCTAATTAGATTGATTAATAGTAATTGACTAATTAGTTTTTTAGAGCGGTTTTAAACTTTCTGTTTACTCGCTTATGCTCTTGTTTTCGACGTGCTACTTTTGTAGGTGCTACGCTGGTAGCAATCTTTTCTGCGACGAGTAACCGCAGGAGCACCTACCTCTTTTTTTAGCTTTTAAACTCTCTTATACTCGCTTATGCTCTCGTTTTCTACGTGCTACTTTTGTAGGTGCTACGTCGGTAGCACCTACCTCTTTTTTCAGCTTTTAAACTCTCTTATACTCGCTTATGCTCTCATTTTCAACGTGCTACTTTTGTAGGTGCTACGTCGGTAGCACCTACTTCTTTTTTCGACTTCCAAACTCCCTTATCCTCGCTCATGCTCTTGTTTTTAACGCGCTACTTTTGTAGGTGCTACGTCGGTAGCACCTACCTCTTTTTTCAGCTTCCAAACTCCCTTATCCTCGCTTATGCTCTTGTTTTCTACGTGCTACTTTTGTAGGTGCTACGCCGGTAGCACCTACCTCTTTTTTCAACATCCAAACTCCCTTATCCTCGCTCATACTCCTGTTTTCAACGTGCTACTTTTGTAGGTGCTACAACGGTAGCACCTACCTCTTTTTTCAGCTTTCAAACTCCCTTATTCTCGCCCATGCTCCTGTTTTCAACGTGCTACTTTTGTAGGTGCTACCCCGGTAGCACCTACCGCACCAACACCCACCACACCTCAAAAAAACACCAAAAAACCCCCGAATGTGCTCTAAAGCGTCGGGGGTCAAACAACAACACTAAATTTTATTTTGAGAAACTTCTAAACGGTTGATGGCTCGCTTAAGAGAGAGTTCAGCTCGCTTGAAGTCGAGGTTGTCTTTTTTGGCTTGCTCGAGTCGGCGTTCGGCGCGTTCTTTTGCTGCGCGTGCTCGTGCGACATCGATACTAGTTGGTACTTCTGCGGATTCTGCAAGGATGTTTACTTCGTCACCGCGGACTTCCATGATGCCACCGCTGACTGCGATAAGTTCTACTTTATTGTTTAATTTAATACGGATTGCACCGATGGCAAGTGGTGTTACCAAGGGGATGTGATCCGGTAAAATACCAAGATCGCCCGCTTGTGTTTTCGCGCTTACCATTTCTACTTGTCCGCTAAATACACTGCCATCAGGAGTAACGACATTGGTTTGCATCGTTTTCATGATTCACCCTCCTTAGGAAAGAGAATATTCACCCGCAGGATAAGCCAGGATTCGAGAGGGATCCCCTTTTATTTTTCAATAAGGGGGATGCTCTTGCCAAGGTTATCTTGAAGCGATTTCGCTTCCTATTGCATTTACTTTGCTGCTTTCTCTAAAACTTCTTCGATACGGCCGACTAATCGGAAAGCATCTTCTGGTACGTCGTCGTGTTTTCCATCGAGAATTTCACGGAAGCCTTTGATCGTTTCTTGTACAGGTACATACGATCCAGTTTGGCCAGTGAATTGTTCTGCCACGTGGAAGTTTTGAGATAAGAAGAATTGAATACGACGTGCACGGCTAACCGTTTGCTTGTCTTCTTCGGAGAGCTCATCCATACCGAGAATGGCAATGATATCTTGTAGCTCTTTGTATTTTTGTAGTGTAACCTGAACTTCACGGGCTACTGCATAGTGCTCTTCGCCAACAATTTCTGGTGAGAGGGCACGTGATGTAGAAGCAAGTGGATCCACGGCTGGGTAGATACCCATTTCCGAAAGTTTACGCTCAAGGTTTGTTGTTGCGTCTAAGTGAGCAAAAGTTGTTGCTGGTGCAGGGTCTGTATAGTCATCCGCAGGAACGTAAATGGCCTGGATGGATGTAACAGAACCTTTTTTTGTAGATGTAATTCGCTCTTGAAGCTGCCCCATTTCCGTGGACAGGGTTGGTTGGTAACCAACGGCTGAAGGCATACGTCCGAGTAGGGCGGATACTTCCATACCTGCTTGTGTGAAACGGAAAATGTTGTCGATGAAAAGAAGTACGTCTGCGCCTTTTACATCACGGAAATGTTCCGCCATTGTAAGGCCTGTTAGGGCAACACGCATACGCGCTCCAGGTGGCTCGTTCATCTGACCGAAAACCATCGCTGTTTTAGCGATAACACCGGAATCCTTCATCTCATAGTAAAGGTCATTACCTTCACGAGTACGCTCTCCAACACCGGCGAATACGGAAATACCGCCGTGTTCTTGTGCGATGTTGTTGATTAACTCTTGAATTAAAACAGTTTTACCTACACCGGCTCCACCGAAAAGGCCGATTTTTCCACCTTTTACGTATGGTGCAAGAAGGTCTACTACTTTAATTCCTGTTTCCAGAATTTCTGTTTGTGTAGAAAGTTCCTCATAGACAGGTGCTTCACGGTGAATTGGATCACGTTGTACATCTGTTGCGATTGCTTCATCTAAGTCAATGTTTTCCCCTAATACGTTGAAGACACGACCAAGTGTTGCATCACCTACTGGGACAGTAATTGGCTCTCCCTTGTCGAAGACTTCCATTCCACGAACGAGTCCGTCAGTAGAAGCCATAGCGATTGTACGAACTGTATCGTCCCCTAGATGAAGAGCAACCTCTAATGTCAGGTCGATATCTACTTCACCTGAAGACTGTGCTTTGCGTTCAATATTAATAGCATTATATATCTTAGGAAGCTGGCCTCGTTCGAATTGAACGTCGACAACTGGACCAGTTACTTGAGTGACGCGTCCTTTATTCATCTTCTTTCCTCCTTACTTCATAACTGCTAGCGTGCTTTAGTTTTGTGCAGAAGCTCCACTAACAATTTCATTGATTTCTTGCGTGATTGCAGCTTGTCTAGCACGGTTGTATTTCAATGTAAGTTCACCAATCATGTTGTCTGCATTGTCTGTAGCAGAACGCATGGCTGACATTCTTGCACCGAATTCACTCGCTTTTCCGTCTAATAATGCGCCGAAAATAAGTGTTTCTGCGTAATGCGGAAGGAGTTGGTTAAGAATCGTTTCTGCATCGGGTTCGTAAATGTAATCACTTTTCGGTGCAGCTTCTTTCGCTTCTCCTGGTTCTACTAATTCATCAAAATCAGTAAGTGGCAAAAGTTTGGTTTCGGTAACTTGGAAACTCATCGCACTAATAAAGTGGTTAAAGTGGACATAGACTTCATCAAAGAGACCATCTTCAAACATTTGAACCGTTGTTGATGCTATATTTTTAATATCACTGTATTCAGGCTGATCAGCAACACCGATAATTTCCTGAAAAATCGGCATGTTGCGCTTTTTGAAAAAATCTCGTCCGACTTTTCCCATCACGATAATACCGTACTCATCTGGTGAGGAATGTCGTTTATTGATTAATTTCAATGTTTCTCGAAGAAGTCCACTATTATATGCACCACATAGACCTTTGTCTGCTGTGATAACAATATAAGCTGTCTTCTTTATCTCATCCCTTGCTTCTAGCATTGGATGGGATACGCCGTCGGATCCAGATGCGATACTAACTACAACTTCACGAATTTTTTCTATATAAGGCTGGAATGCTTCGGCTTTCCCTTGAGCTTTATTAAGCTTTGCGGCTGAAACCATTTCCATCGCCTTCGTGATTTGTTTCGTTTTCTTTGTGGACCCAATTCTAGTCTTTATATCTTTTAAAGAGGCCATCGTTCTTCACCACCTTCTATTGAAAAGCACAGCGCCAGAACAAGCAGCAAGACTTTGCGTTTTGCTAAGAGTGAGAAAGAAAGATAACTCAGAGCTTTCTTCTCACACTTGTGACATATCGTCTTTCGCTGGCAGGCGCTAAATGGTCTGCTTTTCGTTTTAATACTCTATTTTAAATGACTTATTTAGACTGGAAAGTTTTCTTAAAGCTTTCGACTGCTCCACTCATTTCATCAGCGTCAGCAAGTGCACCCGACTTTTTGATTTGAGCTAAAAGCTCCTTGTTGTTATGCTCTAAGTACGTATGCAATTCGGATTCAAATCGGCTGATATCTTCCACTGGTACATCGTCTAAGAAGCCTTTTGTCAATGCGTAAAGAATGAACACTTGTTTTTCAACAGCAAGTGGTTGGTGAAGTCCTTGTTTTAACACTTCAACCGTTCGTGCACCACGGTTCAGCTTCGCTTGTGTAGAGGCATCTAAGTCGGAACCGAATTGTGTAAATGCTTCCAGTTCACGGAAAGATGCTAAATCTAAACGAAGTGTACCGGCAACTTTTTTCATTGCTTTAATTTGTGCAGAACCACCTACTCGGGATACGGAAAGACCTGCGTCGATCGCTGGTCGAACACCCGCGAAGAAAAGGTTTGATTGAAGGAAGATCTGTCCGTCCGTAATCGAAATTACGTTCGTAGGAATATAAGCTCCAATGTCCCCTGCCTGTGTTTCAATGAATGGGAGGGCTGTTAACGAGCCGGCTCCTTTGTCATCACTTAGCTTCGCTGCACGCTCAAGTAAACGGGAGTGAAGATAGAAGACATCCCCTGGGAATGCTTCCCGGCCTGGCGGACGACGAAGTAATAATGATAGTTCACGATAAGCAGATGCTTGTTTCGTTAAATCATCATAGATAACTAGGACGTGTTTACCATTGTACATAAATTCTTCACCCATTGTTACACCTGCATACGGTGCTAGGAAAAGAAGTGGTGCTGGCTGAGATGCACTAGCTGTTACAACAATTGTATAGTCTAAAGCACCGTGCTGACGGAGAGTATCTACCACTCCAGCAACCGTTGATTCTTTTTGACCAATCGCAACATAAATACAAATCATGTCTTCTTCTTTTTGATTGATGATTGTATCAATCGCAATAGCTGTTTTACCTGTTTGGCGGTCTCCGATAATTAACTCACGTTGACCACGACCGATTGGAATAAGCGCATCGATCGCTTTAATACCTGTTTGAAGTGGCTCGTGAACCGATTTACGGTCCATAACACCTGGTGCTTGTCCTTCAATTGGACGAGTTTTAGATGTACCAGTTGGTCCCAAGCCGTCTAACGGCTGTCCAAGTGGATTTACCACGCGGCCAAGTAGTTCTTCACCGACAGGAACTTCCATGATACGTCCAGTTCGACGTACTTCGTCCCCTTCTCGGATATCTCTAAATGGACCAAGAATGATAATACCTACAGTGTTTTCTTCTAAGTTCTGTGCCATTCCCATGACACCATTTGAAAATTCAAGTAACTCACCGGCCATCGCGTTCTCAAGTCCGTGAGCCACTGCGATTCCGTCCCCGACACGGATGACGGTACCTACATCGTTAACTTCAATCTCGGATTGATAGCCTTCGATCTGCTTTTTTAACAGAGAGCTAATTTCATCGGCTCTGATGCTCATTTCGTTCACCCCTATCTACTAACGTTCCCGTGAATCATGCGCGTTTGAATACGTGCAAGTTGGTTCGCAACGCTTCCATCATATACGGTATCTCCAATATGAACCTTGAGACCACCAATGATTTCTTCGTCTACGACATTGTCAATGAGAAGCTTTGCTTTGCCTGCGCGTTTTGCAAAAACACTTATGACAGCAGCACGCTCTTGCTCACTTAACGGTTTCGCTGAATACACGGTTGCTTCAGCAATTCCTTTTTCTTCATATACTAACTCTTTAAAATTATCTGCCACTGCTTGAAAGACACTTTCTCTTTTCTTATCAATTATTAGGAGAAGTAAATGTAAAACGGAAGTTCCAACATGTTTAGAGAAAGTATCCGTTAGAATTTTCTTCTTCTCGTCATCCGTCATTTTTGGATTGCTAAACACTTTGTCAAAAAGCTTCGTATCCTTTAAGACTTGTGATACAGTCTCAAGCTCCTCCAACGTTTCCGTAAGAGTCTCTTGATCTCTAGCTATCTCAAACAATGCATAGGCATAACGATAACCTATTGGATGTCTTCTCATAGGTTTCCGCCAACTTCTCTGAGTGTTTCCTGAATTAGCCTTTCTTGCTCTTGATCGTCCAGTTCTTTCTCAATTACCTTAGATGCGACAAGTACAGACAATGTAGCCACTTGCTCACGAAGTGCGGCAACTGCTCGTTCTTTTTCAGTGTTGATTTCAACAAGTGCTGTTTCTTTCAGTCTTTCTGATTCTTTTCTTGCTTTATCTAAAATCTCGCTAGCTTGTTGATTACTCATTTTTTTAGCATTATCGACGATTACATTCGCTTCGTTACGAGCTTCCTGAATAGCTTCTCGTTGTTCCCTTAAATACTTTTCAGCTTCTTCACGATTTTTCTCAGCAGAAGAAATTTGGTCGGCGACATGCTTTTCACGCTTAGCCATCATATCCATTATCGGGCCAAAAGCAAACTTTTTCAGTACTAGTAAAA
Source organism: Salipaludibacillus sp. CF4.18 (assembly GCF_051262595.1). Taxonomy (NCBI): domain Bacteria; kingdom Bacillati; phylum Bacillota; class Bacilli; order Caryophanales; family Bacillaceae; genus Salipaludibacillus; species Salipaludibacillus sp. CF4.18. The sequence continues at coordinate 5,664 of NZ_JBIMEV010000035.1, read as the reverse complement.
GGACCGAAAATGCAGCTAGCTGATAAATCGCGTCGAGCCATGTAAATTCTTGAATCAAAAGATCCGCCTCCTTATCTTTTGGTTAATTGGCTTGTTCAAAAAGGAGGATACTTAAGTCGATGAAACTTGACTTTAGTCATAACCGGTCTTTCTGAACTACCTTCAATACAAAAGGAATGGCGAAGATTTAATACTGTCCTTCGCCATTGCAATTCAATAAAAAGCTCTCAAATACACTACATTTGTAGGTATAATAATATAGAAACTACAATCGCAAGAATCGGCAATGCCTCTACAAGTGGAACACCGATGAACATAACTGTTTGAAGTGGTCCACGCATTTCTGGCTGACGTGACATTCCTTGAATTGCGTTACCTACTACCATTGCTACACCGATAGCTCCACCAATTCCTGCTAAACCTGCCGCTAAACCTGCTCCTATGGCAATAATACCAAGATCCATAATAAAATCCTCCTTAGATATTGTAAAAATAGTTTTTTTTATGAAATAAATTCACTCTTCCAAATTTTTTAAAAGAGATCTTATTCACTGAGATGAACAGTTAGCGGATCATTGTTTAATGATCTTCACTAACTTTGTGTGACATGTAAACCATCGTTAGCATTGCAAATATAAATGCTTGTAACGACCCTATAAAAATACCAAATCCTTGCCAAACAATTAATGGAAGGAAGGAAACTGCACCCCACAATAGTGAAGATGTTCCTAACGATACGAGAAGCACCATGAGTACTTCCTTTGCAAAGATGTTCCCGAAAAGACGCATTCCCAATGTAAGTGTGTTTGAAAATTCTTCAATCAATTTAAAAGGAAACAAGAATGGAACCGGTTTGAAATAATCTCTTCCGTATTCCTTAGCACCTTTCATTTTCACTCCGTAGATGTGCGTTAGAGCGATAGCCATAATAGCTAATGATAATGCTAAAATCGGATCTGCTGTCGGCGATCTCCACCAAACAGTGTGATCAGCTTTTGTTGCTAATTCAAACGGAATACCTGCCATATTTGCAACAAACACATAAAGTATCAATGTGAGTGCCAGCATGACAAAGTTTTTTCCTTTTTCCCAATCCATTGTACTGCTAATGATGTTTTTAATGAATTGGACTAAGAATTCAAGCGCGTTTTGAGCCCCTGTCGGATACATTTTGATTGTTCTGGACATGAAAAATGTCACAAGGAACACAATCAGCATAGACACAGTTATCATTAATATGTTAGATAAGTTAACTGCTAGGTTTGGGTTATCAAACAAATGGATAATAGGATAATGTTGATCCATAAACCTTCACCCCCTTTCACTAATTTGAAGCTATATTGGATTTACTTTGTCTTGCCCGTTCATTCTGATCCCCTGTTAGAAGTGGTTATGGCTTGTCCTACCCGATCCCACTAAGGAAATGCGGCGCACTTCTCTCTAGCATAGGTCTGCACAATCGTTCCTTAATTACTGAATGATTTCCGAAAGATAGCCGGACCAATCAATAACAGAAGGTACGTGAACATCAACCCGATTACCACGCCAATTAAATGGAAATAAGCAGAAAATTTCACAGCGATACTAATTGCTACAACAAACAACAGTATTCTTGAAGTTGTTCCAAAAAACCATTTGACTCTACCTGATTGAACACTGTTTCCAACACGTTTCACTTGAAAATATGTACTTAATAAACTAAAAAGACTGAATAATGCACCTAAAGAAAGTCCTTGGAAAAAAAGTGGATAAAACCCTAAAACCGCTACGATAAGTGAGACACTTACAAATACTAGTGTGATTATACTGAACCGTTTTGCGATGGATGTATAATCATTCATATTGATTTCCTCCCAGAAATTTGCGAACCGCATAATATATCCCCATAACAGCTGTGCCCAGCCCAAGGAAAAAACCAACGATAAGAAAAACTCCACTAGTGTTAAAATAATTGTCTAACCAAATTCCAGCAAAAACTCCAATCACAATGGACCCGATAAAATACGAACTAATGGTGGTCATTAATGCTAAAGCTTTTACTACTGAACGTACCCGTGAAGGTTGTGACATTATTTCACCATATTCCATCGTAAGACTTTCGTATTTCCGTTTATTGATAACACTGGACATACTTTGTAATCGTACAATACGAATGGCTTCATGTCAATCAATTATCGGAATTGCAAACGTTTTACAATTTTTGTCGAAAAACAATATTGGAACGCTTTCAAACTTAATCATAATAATGTGTATTTCCACTATGCCAATGTTTATTATACCCAATCTTTCTATCTATTTGTGACTGAAATGTGACAATTTATTGACTTGATTGTCACATTTCCTTCTACCCTCACATTAAATCCCAATTATATGTACAAAAAAAACTAAGAAGGGATAATTCTCCCTCTTAGTTTTCTGACTTTGCTACTCTCCGATATAAAGTGTTTGTTCTATTGTGTCCTCTTGATCTTCCTTTTTGGCAAAAATTAACGCTTTATAAAGTCCTTCAGGGAGATCTTCAATGAGGAGATCCTCTTCAAACATGCCTCGGTGAATGTCTTTCTCGACATCTATATACGTAATGAATTGAAACGTATCCGGATCGTACAACGCGATTCCCAATTCTTCGGCACCGCCTGGCAGATAAACTTCATAGTGATATATATTTGGTTCGGCTGCGTGCTCAAACATGAAAGACATCAGACGAGGATAGTCTGGTTCTTCGACAAAAAATAGATAGGGAATTTCCGTCACATCACTTCCACTTTCTACACGGATCCGGTCGTGGTACATCCCTTCGTCAAATACAGACGGAAAAACATCTATTTCCACATCTACGGTCTCTTTCTCTCCAGGGTCCAAATATACCGAAAACGGTACTTTCCACTGAATACCGTCAGGCACTTCAAACGGAGGTTTTATACTGTATTTTTTCCGTTCATCGGAGACATTCTCTATCGTCAGTGGCACCGTTTTTTCCAAGCGTCTATCGGTACGCAGCCATTTACCAAAGCTTATTTGTCCCGGATAAACGAGTGTTTCGACCGCCAACGCTTTGTCGAGTTGGATTCGCCCTGTTCCTTGAATGTGGGGAGCGATTGGTTCTCCATCTTCGTCTTTCAATACTTTTGCCGTGTTCATCAAGGCTGCCTTTACTTGTTCCGGTGACCAGTCCGGATATTTTTGCAGCAATAATGCTACTGCTCCTGCAACATGAGGCGAGGACATGCTTGTCCCGTTCAAATCCATGTAACCATTTGGAACCGTGCTCCCAATTGCAACACCAGGTGCTACTAAATCGGGCTTCACATCCCACGTGTACGTAACGGGTCCTCTTGAACTGAATGAAGCGATTTGATCCTCTTCTTTTCGGTAAATAGTCCGAATATGTTCATTTGGCGAGGATTCTATCTCTTTTGTCAAGCTTTCCCCATCTTCTTTCGATACACTCACTACAGGTAAAGCCACTTCTTCTTCGAGCATACCGGCAAATTCTCCCGGTTGATGGTTATAAACAATTAACCCTCTCGCTCCTTTTTCCTTTGCTAATTTCGCCTTTAATGTAAAACTGGTGACACCTCGTTTTGCCAAGACAAATTTATCGTCTGCATCTACGTTCTCATAATCTTCTTCACGACCAAGACCTACATCTATAAATGGATATCCTCGTTTCAGCTTCCACGGCTCCGCTTTTTGCATCGGCTGTACCGGTATCTCTTTGTCACGATCTCCGTCTCTAATCAAGTAAGGAATAAGCATTGGTGGTGTGGATGCGCCGACAGAAATCGCTTTGGATGACGTTCCCGGTGATCCTACTGTCCAAAGATTAGGTCCACTGTTGCCATTAGAAGTAACGGCTACAACGCCTGCTTCAACCGCCTTATCTAACGCCATGCTCGTTGGCCAATCCGGTCCATTCACCGTGTTTCCAAGCGATAGGTTTATGACATCCGCCCCATCCTCCACTGCTTTTTCAATCGATTCAATGACTTGTTCCGTTGTTCCCATTCCTGTTGGACCCAACGCTCGGTAGGCGTAAATTTCCGCTCCGGGTGCCACCCCCTTGAACTTGCCGTTCGCCGAAATGATTCCCGCTACATGCGTCCCATGCAAAGTTGGCATCCCTTCTTCCTTCTTCGTTTCCATCGGATCATCATCCTGATCGACAACATCGAATCCCCCATGATAACTTTTCTTCAAGTCAGGATGCTCATAGTCAATCCCCGTATCGATGATCGCTACTTTGACACCTTCCCCAGTCAGTTCGTCATTCCCACGGGTTAAGATGTTATTTACTTCGCCGGAGGTCCCGCCGATAAAAGGAACACTTTCATCCACATAAGGTTCGTATAAAGCAACTTCATCCATACGGGAAACTCCGTCTAATTGCTCTAACTCCTGCACGTATTGCTCAGGAACCTCCATCGAAAATCCGTTATAAATTGTTGAAAACATTTTCCGTATTTTTACGTCTTCAAAATTCTCCTCCAGTACTTCTGCAAGGGTCGCTGCGTCATCTCTTGCCTCAATAATAAATACCTTTGAGCCGGAAGATCTCCCTCCAGTTTCTTCCGAAATATCTGGTCGTTCTGGAAAATAGGTGTTTTCTTCTGTTTGGATTTGGTTATCGTCTGATCGTGTATTTATTGCCCCGCTTTCTGGTGTATGAAACGTAAAAGCAGCCAAACTTATAAAAAATACTGCCAGATAAGATAGAAGTTTTTTCATGTTCATTTTTAATACCCCTTTTATGCAGTCAGATAAAGAGTAGGTTATGTCATTCCCTTCTTTTTTATCCCATTTTCAAGTTTTGTTTCGAGGCGTTGGTCTTGAAAAACCATGCGGTAGCTTTGCGAATTATTTTTCAAATCAACAATCTGCTTCTGTGATGTCAGATGAACATTTAGAGGGGCAAATGAATATATGTATTAAAGAGAGAGATACCCAATATTTCAAATTTTTTATTACGTTTACCGGCTGAATAGAATGTTAATGTCTTCGGTTTCACAGAAAGGATGATGATGATGCCAAAACGGGAGCAGGTATGCCTATCTGTCAGTAAAATATATGATTGGACAAAACATAATGTGACAAAAGATTTTCATTTTAACGGTAATAATCTGGAATTCTATCTGGAAGAAAACACTTCCTCTCATGACAAGCCCATTAATCCATGTACGTTTTTTGATCCTGGTGAGCTCGTTGAAGTAAATTGTATGTTTTTAGATTTAGCTTGCAGCGAAACCGGTTCAAGAACAGACCGTTGCGGGAAAAACTTAAACACTACACTTCAATCTGTAAAAATCAAAAAAACTGGTTCTTTTCAAGTTGTTCTTACGGGGCTCGAGGGGCAATTATTTTCAAGGGAAGTTAAATTCGCTGTCGCTGAAAATGTACAGGTTTGTGCCCCTGAAGAAACCAAGGTTGTATGTGAAGTAGATAACCAATCCTGCAGCGGCTGTTTCTTCTCTGCCGGAGGAGATTGGAGTATTGACCTAACGTTGTTTTTTTGTCAATCGATCTATGTTCAGTTAGATACGGCCTTGGCAATCTGCGCTAGCCTTGCCAACCCGCGCAAAAACTTTATCGCCCAAGAATTAAGGTGCAACCCGATAGGCCCTCCACCCCAAAATCCCAGCATCTTTCCATCTTCCAAATAATGGC